>NZ_JBIMSN010000157.1:0-1174 GCF_043944905.1 Antrihabitans spumae | reverse complement strand
CGGCTGCGCCGGGTGCTGTCGCCTGCCCACTCACCTACCCATTTTCGAGCCAGTCCTTTTGGAGGGTGGGCCCGCCGGAAAGACTCACGAGCGGCGTAGCCGCCCCTGTTAATCTCGTCGTCGTGAGCGCACAGGGAGCAACAGCAGTCGGAATCGCCAACGTGACCGCGGACGGAACCGTCCTCGACACCTGGTATCCAGCGCCCGAACTCGGCGAGTTCGCCGAATCGGGAACGACCCGGCTCGATGGCGACGACGTTCCCGCGGACCTGCGCGACCTCGTCGGTCCCGACGCGGCTCGTGGCGTCGACGTCGTTGCTGTCCGGACCACGATCGCCGACCTCGCCGCGGCACCTGCCGATGCCCATGACGTCTACCTGCGCCTGCATCTCATCTCGCACCGGTTGGTTCAGCCGCACGGCGCCAACCTCGACGGCCAGTTCGGCCTGCTCGCCAACGTTGTGTGGACCAACCACGGACCCGCGGCCGTCGATGGTTTCGAGACCGTCCGCGCGAAGCTCCGGTCCCGCGGCCCCGTTACGGTCTACGGCGTCGACAAATTCCCGCGTCTGGTCGACTACGTCGTCCCGTCCGGTGTTCGTATCGCCGACGCCGACCGTGTTCGTCTCGGCGCGCATCTCGCCAGCGGCACGACGGTGATGCACGAGGGCTTCGTCAACTTCAACGCAGGAACACTTGGAATCTCGATGGTCGAAGGCCGCATCTCTGCCGGCGTCGTCGTCGGCGACGGCAGTGATATCGGCGGTGGCGCATCGATCATGGGCACTCTGTCCGGCGGCGGCAAGGAGATCGTCAGCGTCGGCGAGCGGTGCCTGCTCGGCGCCAATTCCGGCCTCGGCATCTCCCTCGGTGACGACTGCGTCGTCGAAGCCGGTCTCTACATCACAGCGGGCACGAAGGTCACTGGCCCGGACGGAACGGTCACCAAAGCCGCGAACCTGAACGGCAACAGCAACATCCTGTTTCGACGGAATTCGGTATCCGGCGCGGTCGAGGTCGTGCCGTGGAAGGGCACCGGTGTCGAGTTGAACGCAGCCCTGCACGCGAACGACTAGCCTGCCGCTTTCACGGTAATTCCTTCGGAGTTGGTGTCGTTCATGAAGAAAGGTGCTCTGAGCTGGGATAATTCGTCTTGCTGAGGGACGATTTACAT
>NZ_JBIMSN010000156.1:0-6514 GCF_043944905.1 Antrihabitans spumae | reverse complement strand
TTTCAAGCCCGACCCGCACACCACCTCAACGCCACGCGCGATTCAGCAACAGCCTCCCCAACCGCCAAAAGGACTCACGAGGCCGAAGGCCCTACAGCCAGGTATCGAGCGATGTTGTCGTGAGAAAGGCTTCGAGGTCGTCGCGCCAGGGCGCGGGCACGGTCTTGTCAGGTTCGATTGCTGTGTACTGACCTCGGTAGAACAGCAGCGGCCGTTCGTCTTTGAGTTCGCTGAGCGACGAGACACGACCGAAGACGACGAAGTGGTCGCCGCCGTCGTGTACCTGCTCCACTGTGCAGTCGATGTGGGCGAGGGCGCCGTCGAGGATGGGCGAACCCAACGGTGACGGTTGCCAGCCGATGCCTGCGAACTTGTCCGGCTCGCGGGAACCGAATCGCGCGCAGGTCGCCTGCTGTTCTTCGGCGAGGACGTTCACGCAGAACTTTCCGGACTGCTCGATCGCCGACCACGACCGCGACACCTTGGTCGGGCAGAAGAGCACAAGCGGCGGGTCGAGGGACAGCGCGGCAAAAGACTGGCAGGCGAATCCGACGGGCCCCTCGGCGTCCATCGTCGTGATGATGGTGACGCCGGTGCAGAACTGGCCCAAGACCGTCCGAAAGGTACGGGGATCGAGCGCACCGGGATTCACGGTCACCTTTCAATCACCCACCAGTCATCCCGACGCTGAAGTCGTGACCCCACAGACTCACCGCCGTGCTTTCTCTGGCAATCCAGTCCTCGTCTTCGACTTGCCTTCCTTCACAACCGAATTCGACGTCGAAACCACCGGGTGTCTTCATGTAGAAGGACAACATCAGGTCGTTGACATGGCGACCGAGGGTCGCCGACATCTTGACCTTGCGCCGTAGTGCCCGGTCGAGGCAGAGCCCGACGTCGTCGGAGTTCTCGACCTCGATCATCAGGTGAACGATGCCACTCGGTGTCGGCATCGGCAGGAATGCGAGGGAATGATGGCGTGGATTGCATCCGAAGAAGCGCAGCCATGCGGGCGTACCGTCCGCAGACCGACCGAGCATCTGCGGGGGCAACCGCATCGAGTCACGCAGCTTGAAGCCGAGTATGTCGCGATAGAAATGCAGAGCCGCTGCGTCGTCGGTGGTCGACAGGACGACGTGTCCGAGTCCTTGTTCACCGGTGACGAACTTGTGCCCGTATTGGCTGACGATGCGCCGGTGTTCGAGCGCTGCACCGTGAAATGCCTCAAGCACGTTTCCCGACGGGTCCTCGAACGAGATCATCTCGTCGACCCGACGGTCCTTCAGCTGTTCTGCAGTGCCTTCCTTGTGCGGTACTCCGGCCGCGTCCAGGCGGTCGCGAATCTCCTGCAGTTCAGCGGCATTGGCGGTCTCCCAGCCGGAGACCAGCAATCGGTCCTTATCGCCGGGGGTGATGACGAGGCGCGCTGGAAAGTCGTCCATCCGTAGGTAGAGCGAATTCGGGTCGCTGCCTTTACCTTCGACCATTCCGAGAATCTTGAGACCGAATTCTCGCCACGCCGCCATGTCGGTGGCTTCGATGCGCATGTACGCCAGTGATCGAATACCCATCATGCGCCTCCCTCTAGCAGGAAATCTGCTGCGAGCCTGTTGAACTCGTCGAACTTTTCGAGTTGCGCCCAGTGCCCGCAGCCGCCGAATACGTGCAGTTGCGCACGCGGAATCATTTTCAAGGCAACGAGGGCGCCGTCGAGCGGATTGACGCGATCTTCCCTACCCCAGATGAGCAGGACCCGTTGCCGCAGCTTGTACGCCTCGCGCCAGAGCATGCCCTTTTCGAAATCGGCACCGGAGAACGACCGACCCATCGCCTTGGCGGCCGCAAGAGACTCGGGAGTGCTTGCTGCCGCGAATCTTTCGTCGATCAACTGCGGGGTGATCAAGGATTGGTCGAACACCATGATGCGCAGAAATGCTTCGAGCGACTCACGCGTCGGCGTTCCGCTGAACTTCGCGAGGTTCTTGACACCCTCGGTCGGGTCCGGCGCGAAGAGGTTGACGCTCAGGCCGCCCGGACCCATCAACACCAGCCTGCCTGCGCGTTTCGGGTAGTCGAGTGCGAACCGCACCGCGGTACCGCCACCGAGCGAATTACCAAGCAGATGAACACGTTCGGTGATCTGCAGGGTGTCGAGCAGATCGTTGAGAGCCGTCGCACTGTGTACGAAATATTGCGGATGCTCGGTCGGCTTGTCGGATTGCCCGTAGCCGGGTTGATCGACAGCGATGACGTGGAACTTCGCCGCGAGCACCGGAATGTTGCGCGCGAAGTTGGACCACGACGAGGCACCTGGTCCGCCGCCGTGCAGCAGCACGATCGTCGGCCCGTTACCGGCTCCGGCTTCGTGATAGTGCAACGCCAAGTCGGGCCGCACCTGCGCGATCCGAGAGGTTGATTCGTAGGTAACGGCCTGCTCGACAGCAGTCACAAATATCCCCTAGACCATCGTGTCCGAGATCGGCAGACCGAACTCGCCGGCACCGAACATCATGTATGCGCGTTCCGGGTCGTTTGCCGCGTGAACACGTCCGGCATGGGCGTCACGCCAGAACCGTTGCAGTGGTGTGCCGTTCGACAGAGCGGTTGCTCCCGAACTTTCGAAGAGCTTGTCGATGGACGAGATTGCCCGGCCCGTTGCGCGCACCTGATCACGTCGAGCACGCAGACGCATTTCGAACGGCACCTCTTTGCCCGCGGTCAGCAGTGCGTACTCGTCGGCGACGTTGCCCGACAACTGGCGCCACGCGGCGTCGATGTCGCTGGATGCCTCGGCGATGCGGACCTTGGCGAACGGGTCGTCCTTGGCCTTCTCGCCTACGAATGCGGCGCGGACCCGTTTGCCCTGATGCTCGACGTGAGCGTCGTAGGCGCCGTATGCCATACCGACGATCGGAGCGGAGATCGTCGTGGGATGGATTGTGCCCCATGGCATCTTGTAGACCGGCGCGGTGTTGCGTTCGAGGCCTGGCGCCGTGAGGTTGCTCATCGCTCGGAAGCTGAGGGTGTGATGACGAGGAACGAAGGCATCTTTGACGATGACGGTGTTGCTGCCGGTGCCACGTAGACCGACAACATTCCAGACGTCGTCGATGCGGTAGTCCTCGCGCGGAATCAGGAAGCTGACGAAGTCGACCGGGCGACCGTCCTTGATCACCGGACCGCCGAGCACAGCCCAATCCGCATGATCACAACCCGACGACCAAGCCCAGGCACCGTTGACCTTGTAGCCGCCGTCGACGACCTCCCCAGCACCCATTGGCGCGTAGGACGAGGAGATGCGGACGTCGGAGTCCTTGCCCCACACGTCTTCCTGCGCCTCTTGGGGGAACAGCGCCAGATGCCAGTTGTGCACACCGATGATCGAGGACACCCATCCCGTCGACCCGCAGGCACTCGCGATCCGCCGAACCACGTCGTAGAACAGGGTCGGGTCGGCCTCGTAGCCGCCCCACTGGGAAGGCTGTAGCAGGCGGAAGAACCCGGTCTCCTGTAGCTGCTTGATCGATTCGTCCGGAATGCGCCGTAGATCTTCGGCGTCCTGCGCGCGTTCACGCAATGTCGGTAGCAGCGCTTCGACCCTTGCTACGACCTCATGGTTGTCGTGGTCACTCACTCCGACGCTCCTTTTTCGGTGCCGTGTTTCACTGCTCCTGAGACTAGAACACGTTACCGTTTATGTCGAGATGCGGCCTTGCTAGCAGGTCAGACAACACAGCAGGCGCGGTGGAACCGGCCAAAATCTAGCGTTTCTGACACAAGTTCTATAACGTGTTCTAGTACAAGCCAAGGGAGCGGACGAGATACTATGGCGAAGATTCGGGAGATCGATGTCGGCACAACGCCGACCCGGTACGCACGAGGCTGGCACTGCCTCGGACTCACGGAACCCTTCAAGGACGGCAAGCCACACGCGATCGAAGCGTTCGGAACCAAGTTGGTAATTTGGGCCGACGGCGCGGGCGAACTGCGAGTCCTCGACGCGTACTGCCGTCACATGGGCGGCGATCTCACCCAGGGTGAAGTGAAAGGCGACGACATCGCCTGCCCGTTCCACGACTGGCGCTGGGGCGCGAGCGGAAAATGCACGTCGATTCCATACGCCCGCCGAGTACCGCCGCTGGCTCGCACGCGCGCGTGGACGACTCTCGAACAGAACGGACAGTTGTTCGTCTGGCACGACCATGAAGGCAATCCGCCGCCCGACGACGTCACGATCCCACGCATCGAAGGCGCATACAGCGACGAGTGGACCGACTGGACCTGGAACTCGATGCTCATCGAAGGTGCCAACTGCAGGGAGATCATCGACAACGTCGTCGACATGGCGCACTTCTTCTACATTCACTACGCGTTCCCGACGTACTTCAAGAACGTCTTCGAGGGCCAGGTCGCCACGCAGTACCTGAACACCAAGGGCAGGCCCGACATCGGCATGGCGTCGCAGTACGGCGGCGACACCCTGCTCAAATCGGAAGCCTCGTACTTCGGCCCGTCGTACATGGTCAATCCGTTGATCAACATCTACGGCGGCTACGAAGTGGAATCGGTGCTGATCAACTGCCACTACCCCGTGACGCAGGATTCTTTCGTCCTGCAGTGGGGGGTCAGCGTGAAGAAGCCGGCAGGTATCGACGACAAGACGTCGCAACGGCTCGCCGAGAAGTTCACCGAGGGCATCAGCGTCGGCTTTTTGCAGGATGTCGAGATCTGGAAGAACAAGTCGAAGATCGACAACCCGCTGCTCTGCGAGGACGACGGACCCGTCTATCAGCTGCGACGCTGGTACGACCAGTTCTACGTCGATATCGCCGATGTCACCGACAAGATGACGCAGCGATTCGAGTTCGAGGTCGACACCACGAAGGCGAACGAAGCGTGGGAGGCGGAGGTGCAGGAGAATCTGCGCCGCAAGAAGGAAGCAGAAGCAGCCGCGGAAAATCAGCCGACGGTCGCCGAACATCCCGCGGGCGTGTAGCCGATGAGCGGGTCGTCATGGGCAAAGGCACCGGACTTCGCCGGCCAACCCGGCAGGATCGATGCCGTCCGCGCCCAGACAGCCGTCGACAAGCAGAACTATCTCGACTCGGGCATGCAACCCGTGCAGTGCCGGACGTGCGCAACGAACGTGCTCGTTCGGAAGAACAGCTTCAAACACACAAGCGTGCAGTGGACCGCCGAACCCGAACGGACGTGCCCAGTTTTCCGTGACGCGGCCGCACAGGGCACCGGCGCACCGCGGCCGGATTCCTGCGCACAACTGCAGGCCAGCATCAACCGCGCGGTCGTCGAAGGCTTGATCGAAGTACGCGACCGAGACGGGCGCTAGAACGCACTCACGCACAGAACCCCCGACCGCTTCGGTCGGGGGTTCTTGTGTCGAAACTGTGGATCAGTTACGAACAACGCTTTCGATCGCACTGGAGACGTCGACGTCGATGCCGTTCTGCTTCGCGGCCTGGTCGACCTGCTCGGCGGCAAGGACGATCGGATCGGTCGGACGTGCCGGTGCGGGAGCCGGAGCGACCTCGGGGGCCGGTGCAAGGTCAGGCTTGCTGTCGGTGGTCAAGCCGGTACCACAGGTCGGCCATGCGCCCTTGCCCTGCGACGCGAGAACGTTCTCGGCAACGCGGATCTGCTCTTCCTTCGACGCGTTGTGCGCCGAACCCGAACCACCGTTCGAGGACCATGTGCTCGGCGAGAACTGCAGGCCGCCGGAGTAGCCGTTGCCGGTGTTGATGGCCCAGTTGCCGCCCGACTCACACTGTGCGACGGCGTCCCACTGTGCGACGGATGCTGCCGAGGCGGTGCCGCTACCGAGTGCCAGCGGCGCGACGGCGATGGCGCTCGCAGCTGCTGCGAAGGTGGCGGTGCGCTTGATGGTGGTGATGACGGTACTCATAAGTTTGTGAACCCTTTCCACATTGTTTGGCGAGATCAGCGCATGTCGGGCGCGCTGAAGCGTCTTCCGTTGTGGTGATCGCTTCTCGCATTTGCCGCCGGGGATGTTTATCGTCCTCACCTGGCGGGCAAGTACTCGTAATACGTAGGTCGTATTAGCGGTTTCGAACTGCCGATAACGTTACCGTAACGTCGCGCCATTGTCTGCGGTCGAACGTCACTATTGACAATCGCTACATCTATCAAGAATCGAGCAAAAGCCCAGCTAGAATTCATTTCCTTGATTGATTCACGCCATTGTTGCGAACGTAAATGTAAGCCGCGTCATATCCATGTTGAGACGTGGGTCACGTTTTCGATCGGATTCAAAGGGTATTCCTCGGACACGAAACGTCGAATCGACGTAATAACGTCGTGCAAAAATCACAACGACGCCCGTACGACTTCGTATCGGTTCCAACGCAGCGAAAGCATTCCTGACCTGCAAGAACTGCTGGCATTGTCTAGAACGAATTGCCACCTGCAGAAGCCGATGCGCACTAGCCCAGATCTTTCTCCGGGCTGACGTGCCGGCTTGATCTGTTTCGGATTGGGT
>NZ_JBIMSN010000155.1:0-65282 GCF_043944905.1 Antrihabitans spumae | reverse complement strand
AAAGATTTTCGGCCTCACATCACGCGCCTCACGCCGATCGCATTACGCAACAGCCCGAAAACCGTCCTAAAAGCGCAATAGTGGGCCCTCAGCGTGTGTGCTTGCGCTAGAGAGCTTTCAACTCTTCCGTCACCGCACCCACCGACTTCTTGGCATCGCCGAAGAGCATCGATGTGGTGTCTGCGTAGAACAGCGGGTTGTCGATGCCGGCGAAACCGGAGTTCATCGACCGCTTCAGCACGATGACCGACTTCGCCTGATCCACGTTCAGGATCGGCATCCCATGGATCGGCGACGACGGATCGTTGCGCGCCGCGGGGTTGGTGACATCGTTGGCGCCGATCACCAGGACAACGTCGGTGCGCTGGAACTCACCGTTGATGTCGTCCATCTCCTTGAGCGCTTCGTATGACACTTCGGCCTCGGCGAGCAGCACGTTCATGTGGCCTGGCATGCGACCGGCGACCGGGTGGATCGCGTACTTGACCTCGACACCCTTCGCTTCCAGCAGCGACGCCATCTCCTTGACCGCGTGCTGAGCCTGCGCAACAGCCATGCCGTAGCCCGGAACCACGATCACCTGATTGGCGTAGGCCATCTGGATCGCGGCATCGGCAGCGTTGGTCGCCTTCGCCGACTTCGCTTCGCCGTCGCCGGCGACCGCAGCAACACCCGCGCCACCGAAGCCGCCCGCCACGATCGCCGGGATGGACCGGTTCATCGCCTTGGCCATGAGGTTGGTCAGGATCGTGCCCGATGCGCCGACGATCATGCCTGCGACGATCATCGCCTGGTTGTTCAACGCCAGACCCGCAGCCGCAGCCGACAGACCCGTCAACGCGTTGAGCAACGAGATGACGACCGGCATGTCCGCGCCACCGATCGGCAGCACGACCATCAAGCCAAGGACGCCCGACGCAACGAGCACGCCGACGATCCACCACTGCGAGACGCCACCGTCGGAGGCACCGATACCGATGACGACCGACGCCGCGATTGCAGCGATCAACAGCAACGCGTTGACCGGCTGCTGCAGTCGCCCAAGGGTGATCGGGGATCCGGACAGGATTTCCTGCAACTTGCCGAACGCGATCAGCGAACCCCAGAACGAGATCGAACCGATGATGGCCGCGAACAGCGATCCGACGATGATGTGCACCGTCGGCTCTTCGCCGTGCTTGAAGTTCGAGAAGCCGGACGTATCGAGGAACTCGGCCCATGCGATCAATGCGACCGTGCCGCCACCGACGCCGTTGAACAGCGCGACCAACTGCGGCATCGCCGTCATCTTGGTGCGCTGCGCAGGCGGAATGCCGAGCGCGATACCGATGACCAGACCGGCGACGATCAGGATCCAGTTGCCGGTGTCGCGGATCGAGATCAGGGTCGCGATCACCGCGATGGCCATACCGACCGCTGCGATCTGGTTACCCCGGACCGCAGTCTTCGGACCGGTCAGACCCATCAGGCCGTAGATGAACATCGCGAACGCGATGATGTAGAGCACTGTTACGAGGTTGTCCATCAGGCAGCGTCCTTCTCGGAATCAGCAGCAACCTTCGCGGCAGGCTTGGCTTTGAACATGGCCAACATGCGGTCGGTCACCACGAACCCACCGATCACGTTCAGGGTTCCGAAGATCACCGCGACGAACAGGATGATCTGAATGAGCACGGACGGATCCTCGACCCGACCGAGCGTCACCAACGCGCCGAGCACGACGATGCCGTGGATCGCGTTGGTGCCCGACATCAGCGGCGTGTGCAGCGTGTTGGGCACCTTCGAGATGACCGCGAACCCGACGAACCCGGACAACACCAGGATCGCGATATTCGAGAGCAGTTCGGTGTACATCAGACGGTCTCCTTGTCACGTGTGACGCAGGAATCGGCGACGACCTGATCGGTGAAATCGGGCGCGAAGGCACCGTCCTTCAGCATCAGTTCCAGTAGCGCCGAGACGTTCTTGGCGTAGAGCTCCGAGGCATGCTCGGGCATCGTTGCCGGCAGGTTCAGCGGCGACGCGATCGTTACACCGTGCTTGACGACGGTCTGCCCCGGCTCGGTCAGCTCGCAGTTGCCGCCGGTCTCACCGGCCATGTCGATGATCACCGAACCCGGCTTCATCCCCTCGACCGCAGCGGCAGTGACGAGACGCGGAGCCGGACGGCCCGGCACCAACGCCGTCGTGATGACGACGTCGAATCCCTGGATGGCCTTCTCGAGAGCCTGCTGCTGCGCGGCGCGCTCGTCGTCGGTCAGTTCGCGCGCGTAGCCACCTTCGCCCGCTGCGTCGATGCCGAGATCGAGCCACTGCGCGCCCACCGAGCGGACCTGATCGGCCACCTCGGGACGCACGTCGTAGCCGGTCGGACGACCACCGAGACGCTTCGCGGTTGCCAGTGCCTGCAGTCCGGCAACACCGACACCGAGGATCAACACGGTCGCGGGCTTCACCGTGCCAGCGGCGGTGGTCAGCATCGGGAAGAAGCGCGTCGACTCCGACGCGGCCAACAACACTGCCTTGTAGCCGGCAACGTTGGCTTGCGACGACAGCGCATCCATCACCTGTGCACGCGAGATACGCGGAATGGCTTCCACCGCGAACCCCTGCACACCGGCATCCTTCAAGGCACCGATCTTGGTGTCCGCGTTGCGCGGGGCAAGGAAGCCGATCAGCGTCTGACCCGAGGTCAGCTTCGCGATCTCGGCGTCCGATGGCGGGGCAACCTTCACCACCACGTTCGCCGACCAGGCGTCACCGATCGAGGCACCCGCCTCGACGAAGGACTCGTCAGGAATCAGCGCGCCGACACCGGCACCCGCTTCCACAACGACGTCCACGCCGTTTTTGATCAACGACGCCACGACTTTCGGCACCAACGCCACTCGTCGCTCGCCATCGTTCGATTCGCGAACGACGCCGACGACGACGCGCGGCCGGGCATCCGACGACTCAGCGCTCTGTGTTGTCTCCAACGTCTCAGACTTCTTCCTGTGGGTGCGCGAAACGGAAAGAACCTTGGGGAATCCTAACTTACTACAAAGTAAGTTAGGAATCGTGCTATGTCTCGCGCCAACGAAAGGCCGGACGTGAGCGTATCCGACGCCAAGAGGCAAAAGTCACCTCCCCGTGGCTACTCTCCAGTAGTGCGTAGTGACATTCCCCACCATGTGACGTCGCTGGTCGCAGATGCGAGCCGGATCGCCGTTCTCACGGGCGCGGGCATGTCCGCCGAAAGTGGCGTTCCCACGTTTCGGGATGCGCAATCCGGTCTGTGGAAGCAGTACGACGTCATGCACCTCGCCACCCCCGAGGCGTGGCAGGCCGACGCCGACCTCGTCTGGGCCTGGTACCAGTGGCGCGCGACCCTGGTCAGGCAGGCACAACCCAATCCGGGACACGTCGCACTCGCCGACTGGAACAGCACCGCCGAGATCACGATCGTCACCCAGAACGTCGACGACTTGCACGAGCGCGCCGGCAGCACTGTCGCCGCCCACGTTCACGGCAGCCTCTACGAACCGCGGTGCAGCGATTGCGGCCAACCTGCGGACGTCGACCCACAGACGGAACTCGCGCACCGCATGCCGCCACCCCACTGCACGGTCTGCGACGGACTCGTCCGGCCCGGCGTCGTCTGGTTCGGCGAATCGCTGCCGACCGAACCGTGGGACCGCGCCCTGGCAGCCGTCGCGGCGTGTGACGTTCTCCTCGTCGTCGGAACATCGGGGGTCGTCTACCCGGCTGCGGGGTTGCCATCAGTTGCCCGTGCCGCGGGCGTGCCCGTCGTCGAGATCAACCCGACCGACACCGACCTCACCGACCAGGTCGACTACTCGTGGCGAGCAACGGCAGCAACCGCACTTCCGCTCCTGGTTGCGCAGCGATGAGAGCGATCGTCATCGGCGCAGGTGTGGGTGGCTACACAGCGGCGATTGCGCTACGGGCCAGATGCATCGACGTCGAGATCTACGAGGCAGCGCCCGGGCAACGGACGACCGGAAGTGGCATCAACGTCGGCAGCAACGGCACCGCGGTGCTGCGCAACCTCGGAATCGAACTCGGGACACCGCTGCCAGGGCAGGCACTGGAACAGCTCGAGATCAGAACGCACACCGGCAGATCCGTCCGGCAGCTGCCGCTCGGTTCGATGTCGCGTGCCCTCGGCGCGCCGACCATCGGCATCGCACGCAACGACCTGATCTCGCTGTTGCGCACCGCGGCAGGAGATTGCCGCGTCCATTTCGGTGCGGAACTGTCGCGCTTCGAGGTCGACGGATCAGCGGCGACGGCGATCTTCGCCGACGGCAGGTCCGCGACCGCCGACGTATTGATCGGCGCCGACGGCATCCGCTCCGCCGTTCGCAGCCAGTTGGCTCAGACCAACCCGCTAATCGAGTACGGCTACGTGTGCTGGTCGGCCGCGATCCCCTTCACCCATCCACGGTTGCCGTCCGGTCTCGCCGCTCAGTATTGGGGACTGGGAAAGCGTTTCGACCTCGTCGACATCGGCGGCGGCAACGCCTACTGGTGGGGCACCGAGCGGCTCGGCATCGAAGCGGCCCGAACCGCGCGAGGCGACCAGCGAACATTGCTGCACGCATTCGACGGTTGGGCCGACGAAGTACTGGACGCGATCTCCCATACGCCGGACGCGGCCATCAGAGCCGTTCCCGCGCAGGACCGGCCACTGTTGCAGCAATGGGGAGACGGCCCGGTGACGCTGCTCGGCGACGCGGCGCATCCGATGCTCAACAGCCTTGGCCAGGCGAGCGGCGCAGCGATCGAGGATGCATGGGTGCTGGCACAGACTCTCGCGTCGACCCCCGACGTTGCGAATGCACTGCGACGCTACGAGCAGAACCGGATGGCCCGGACCCTCACGATGGTCCGCAATGCTCGACGCCGCGACCGCATCGAACAGCTGGGAAACCCACTCGGCTGCAGGATGCGCACCTTCGCGTTGCGCTACTCCCCGACCACAGTGCTGGCGCGACCGACGCTGCGCGCGATGCGATTCGAACCGTCGCCGACTCCATAAAAATGGTGCGCTGCATACTGACCTCATGGCTGATTGCATCTTCTGCACGATCGTCAAAGGCGACGCTCCGAGCACGAAAGTGTACGAAGACGACGACGTGCTCGCGTTCCTGGACATTCGGCCGATCACGCGGGGCCACGTCCTCGTGATTCCGAAGACACATGCGACGGAACTCAAAGATCTCGATCCCGATCTCGGCACGAAGGTCTTTCGCGTCGGACACAGTCTCGCGATGGCTGTTCGGCAGTCCGACCTCAAGGCCGATGGCGCGAACCTGGTCATCAACGACGGCAAGTCGGCATTCCAGACGGTCGGGCACGTCCATCTGCACGTGATTCCACGACAGTCCGGCGACAAACTGCGCTTCGTCGGCGGTCTGGTGCTGCGGCGCAGCAACGATCCGAAAGGGACTGCCGCCGCCATCCGAGCGGGCCTGGAACGTCTCGAAAGCGATCACTCGTGACTGCCCCGACACCGCTCGCACCGACCCAGATCGAATATCACTTCGATCCCATGTGCCCGTTCGCGTATCAGACCTCCATCTGGATCCGCGAAGTCCGCGCGCTGACCGGACTGCAGATCGACTGGCGATTCTTCAGCCTCGAGGAAATCAACCGCGTCGATGGCAAGAAGCATCCGTGGGAGCGGGACTGGTCTTACGGTTGGTCCCTGATGCGCATCGGGGCACTTCTCCGACGCCGCGATCGCGAGGATTCCGGTGACAGGCTCGATCGTTGGTACGCGACGATCGGCCGCGAATTGCATGCCTACGGCGGCAAACCGCACGACCCGGTCGTTGCGCGGGGACTCCTCGAACAACTCGGGATCGATCCGGCGACCGTCGACGAAGCGATTGCCGACCCGACCACCCACGACGACGTGCGCGCCGATCACCAACGGGTCGTGACCGCGGGCGGGTTCGGTGTGCCGACGCTTTTCTTCCCCGACGGCCAAGCCCTGTTCGGGCCCGTCCTGATCGACCCGCCGACGGGCGATGCGGCCCTGCGGCTCTGGAGTCTGGTCACCGGAATGTTGCAGTTCCCCAACGTCTTCGAACTGCAACGACCCAAAGGTGAGCGCGAAGGCCGCGCGATCGCGGAAAGCCTTGCGCCCTATGTGACAGGGCGCGATTGGATCAGCATCAACCGTGGCAAAGTCATCGACCTGTCGATGATCCCCAAGACGGTCCCCACGACGACCGCCCAGACCAGCACCGACGCCGGGAGTACGTAGCGATATGCCGTCCAACGACAAACAAGCAATCACCACAACCCTTTTCGACGAGTGGAAGACGATCGAGGACCTACTCGCCCAACTCGACGAGGACGCCTGGAACGCCCCGACCGCCTTGCCGGAGTGGACCGTGCACGATGTCGTTGCCCACCTCATCGGAACCGAATCGTTCCTTGCCGGTGTGCAGCCTCCGCCGACCGAGGTCGACGTCAAAGCACTTGCTCACGTACACAACGACATTGCCGCGTTGAACGAAAGCTGGGTCATCGCACTGCGCGACCTGTCCGGCGCCGAGATGCTCGCACGCTTTCGCGAGATCACGACGCTGCGCCGGGAGACACTCACAGCGATGCCGCAGGAGGAGTGGGACGCCGAATCCTTCTCTCCACTCGGCCAAGTGCCCTACGGACGGTTTATGCGCCTACGGGTATTCGACTGCTGGATGCACGAATTGGACATCCGCGACGCTGTGGGCATAGCCGGCAACGAGGGTGGCCCACGCGGCGAGATGGCCTTCCTCGACATCTACGAGGCTCTGGGTTACGTCATCGGAAAGCGCGGCAAAGCGCCCGAGGGTGCGCGAATTGCGCTGGAGCTCACCGGACCTCTGCGGCGGACACTCAACATCTCGGTCGATGGCCGCGCGCGAGTTGTCGACAGTTTCGACGCCGACCCGACGACCATCGTCCGACTGGATTCCGGACTGTTCACCCGACTCGCGGGTGGCCGCACCACAGCCGCGGAGCACACAGCGCGAATCGAACTCGAGGGCGACACCGAGGTGGGTCAGCGCATCGTCGACAATCTCGCGTTCGTCTTCTGAGTGCGGCTGTTTCTCGCGTCCTACCGCTTCGGCGCGCACCGCGACCGACTGCTGACCCTGCTCGGCACGCCACCCGGTCGCGTCGCCGTGATCGCCAATGCGGCAGACGCCTGGCCGGCGTCGGCACGCGCGTCGGCTGTCACGAGCGACATCGTGCCGCTGCAGAAGCTGGGCTTCAGCGCGGAGGAAGTGGATTTGCGCAAGTACGTCGGTCGGGCCGACGATCTCGCCGAGACGCTGTCGGGATTTCCGTTGCTGTGGGTTCGCGGCGGCAACACGTTCGTGCTACGCGCGCAGTTCGCTCGAAGCGGTGCCGATGTTGTGTTGCCCCGACTACTGGGTGCTGACCGGATCGTCTACGCCGGTTACAGCGCGGGAGCCTGTGTGCTCACACCGTCGCTGCACGGATTGGAAAGTTCGGATGATCCCGACGAGGTGCAACCGACCTGCGGCATCGAGCCGATCTGGTCGGGACTCGGACTGGTGGATCGGGCGATAGTGCCGCATTGGCAGTCGCAGTTCGACGACCCTGCGGTGTTGCAACGCGTCGCGGAAGGGTTTCGCGACAAGCAAGTGCCGTTCTGGACCCTGACGGACGAGCAGGCCGTCGTGGTCGACGGACCTCGAGTCGACGTGCTCTAGCTGATGTGCGCGAGTGGTGCCTGGCGATCGAGGACGGCCCACGTGACGCTGCTGCGGCGGATCGTCATCTCGTCGGAGTCGGCGAGCAGGATTTCCAACAAAGCCTTGGGACGTCGGCGCCAGCTGGCACGGACCTCCTCCAGAACGGTGTCGTCGAACAGTCCGGAGCTGTCGAGCGCGGTCAGCCACGGGCTCAGATCGCCGTTGTGAATTCGCACGATGGTGTCGTAATCGACGCCGCCGTCGCGCATCTCGTAGGAAAACATTGCCGAGATGAGCTGTGCGATGTTCTGGTGTTCGGCGTTCATCGGATGTCCCTTCTCCTGTGGAGGTTCGCTGACGCTATTCCGCTTATGGGCGATATTTGGTTTCGCCGACAGAACGACCTGGTAACAGAGTTGCCAAAGTGGTCAGTGTGAACACCGATCGCTTACGTGGTGCTGTATCGACGCTCTCGCCCTTTGCTTGGTCTGGCAGCACGCTCGCGTAGCGTTACTGCTGTGACCGGGCAGGACGAGACAATTGGACTATCGCCGGACCGCGCGGATTCGTTTCTGAATTCGTTGCGGGAAAATTTGCCGGACGGCGCGCTGCTCACCGACCCCGACCTGACTGCGGGGTACAAGCAGGACTGGGCGCGCGATCCCGACGCCGTGACTCCCCTTGCCGTCGTCCGCGCAACCTCGACCGCCGACGTACAGACCGTGCTGCGGTGGGCCAGCGAGCATGGTGTGCCTGTGGTGCCGCGTGGAGCGGGCTCGGGGCTGTCCGGTGGCGCGACGGCCGTCGCGGGCGGCGTGGTCGTCACAACCGAGCGTATGCGCGCGATCGAGGTCGACCCGGTGACGCGCACGGCGGTCGTCCAGCCCGGACTGCTCAACGCCGAGGTGAAGAAGGCCGTCGCCGAGCACGGACTCTGGTATCCGCCCGATCCGTCCTCGTTCGAGATCTGTTCGATCGGCGGCAATGCCGCGACCAACGCCGGCGGACTGTGTTGCGTCAAATACGGCGTGACGACCGACTACGTGCTCGGCCTCGAAGTTGTCCTCGCAGACGGCACCGCGGTGCGACTCGGCGGACCACGATTGAAGGATGTTGCGGGACTGTCGCTGACGAAACTGTTCGTCGGCAGCGAAGGCACGCTGGGCATCATCACCGAAATCACGCTGCGGCTCATCCCCGCACAACCGCCGCAGGCCACGGTCGTTGCGTCCTTCGCAAGCATCGACGACGCGGCCAGCGCAATCCTCGAGATCACGCGTTCACTGCGGCCGTCGATGCTCGAATTTATGGACCGCGTCGCCATCAATGCCGTCGAAGACGAGATGAAGATGGGACTCGATCGCGACGCAGAGGCGTTGCTCGTCGCACGATCCGATGCACCCGGCGCGTTCGCGGCGCAGGAAGCGACGACGATGGCGGACGTGTTCACCGCACACAACGCGACCGAGGTCTTCAGCACCGACGACGCCGACGAGGGCGAAGCCTTTTGTGCCGCAAGGCGTTTTGCGATTCCGGCCGTCGAGCTCAAGGGCAGCCTGCTACTCGAAGACGTCGGAGTCCCGTTGCCGCAACTCGCTGCGCTGGTGACCGGGATCGCCGACATCGCGAAAACCCGTGACGTCATGGTGTCGGTGATCGCGCACGCCGGCGATGGCAACACCCATCCGCTGATCGTCTACAACGCCGACGACCCGGACATGACCGAACGCGCGAACCTGGCGTTCGGCGAAATCATGGACCTCGCCATCGCACTCGGCGGCACCATCACCGGCGAGCACGGAGTCGGCCGTCTCAAGAAGGCCTGGCTTCCCGACTACGTCGGCGAGGACGTGATGGCGTTGACGCGCAAGATCAAAGACGCGCTGGATCCGCAGGGAATCCTCAATCCCGGCGCTGTGTTGTAGCGATCATGACGACGCGACTCGAGCACAACCTCGGTGAAACCCGCTACGAGATCTACTCCGACGACGTGTTGGCCGGTTACGCCGACTACGACGAGCGCAACGGTATGCGCGACTTCAACCACACCCTGACGGTTCCTGAGTTTCGTGGCAAGGGCATCGCCGCGCAGGTCGTCGAGTTCGCACTGACATCGACGCGGGCCGACGGGTTCAAGGTTGTGCCGTCCTGCTGGTACGTCGAGAAATACATCGCAGCCAATAGCGAGTACGCGGATCTGCTTGCCTGAGTTTCTACAACCTAACGCGTCAGTAAACCGGCGCTAAGTATCGAAAGTGTATGTTCATAGCATACACTTTCTGTACTTACTCCAAGCGCGCAGGGAGGCGCCGATGAATCCCGTCGCCGAACTCGCCCGCAGGCCGATGCGCACGGTCCGCGCGAAGGACATCCCGGACCTCTACGCCCATCCCCGCAAAGAACTCGCACGCCTCGCAAGCAACGGCACCCTGCACCGCCTCGCGTACGGCTACTACATCGTCGTCCCGACCGAACACATCAACACCGGCTGGAAGCCCGCCATCGAGACGGCCGCGGCCGCAATCGCGACGACAATCGCTGGGCCCAACAATGCGATCCTGATGGGCGTCACCGCAGCTCGCATGCACGGTGCCCTGCCTCGCGCCCGCGCCGTCACGACGGTCGCCATCCCCAAACAACACGCACCCATCGAACTCACCGACCGCAAGGGGATCGTCCGTTTCGTCAAGCGCGCCACAGACACCCTCGACGCCGAACGCATCACGACCGAAGCCGGACCCACGCTGGTCACCACACCAGAACAAACCGTCCTCGACCTGGCACACATAACCGACACCGTCGACACTGACATCACCAAGGCGATCGTCACGCTGTACCGCAAATGCGACCCCTCCCAGCTGCACGCGCTCGCCACTGACCAACGCAAACTCGCGGCGCTACGCCGAGCCGAACAGATCCTCGACGATCGCAAGGACGCCTGAACGTGGCCAGCACCGCCGCAGTTGCCGCCGCGTTCGGAGTCAGCGGAGAACAAGCCGAACGAGACCGCATGATCTCCTTCATCCTCGCCGCCATAAGCAACCGCTGGGCCGATCAACTCACATTCATCGGTGGCACCGCACTCGCGCGCACGAACCTCCCCGATGGCCGACTCAGCGAAGACATCGACCTCATTACCCGCACCTCACGCAGCACCATCGCCCGACAATTGGACCGCGAACTACCCGACGCCTTCCGCCGTGAACTCGGCCGCCTCCACTGGGACCCTGCACTCAGCGCCGTCGGCGACGCAGGCGAGGCCTATCTCCGCAGAGACGACGGCCTGAGTGTGAAAATCCAACTCATCAGCCAAATCGGGCACCCCGACTGGCCAACGCAGAGAACCCAGCTCGACCAACGCTACGACGACGCCCCACCCGCAGCACTCGACGTCCTCACCACACCCGCATTCGTGGCCGCCAAGACCGCAGCCTGGCAAGACCGCCGCGCACCCCGCGACCTCTGGGACCTGTGGGCGCTCAATGCTCGCGGCGCCATCGACAGCAACGCAGCGGAACTGTTTCGCAAACTCGGACCCACCGGCCGCACCCCTGATCCTGCCTGGTTCGCGACCGCACCAAGCGAAAGCGATTGGACTGACGCCCTCGCCAGCCAGACAATCCTCACCATCACAGCCTCTGAAGCGGCCCAGCAGATCCGTGATGCCTGGATTCCATTCCGGCGCAATTAACTTCAGCTAGCCCCCAATCGATCCGCGGATCTTCTGTGACCTCGGGCAGTCCGCTGCGGTGCTGCAAGATCTGCCTCACCGTGATGGCGTTGCCGTCTACACCCTCGCCGCGGATGATGCCCGGTAGGTATGTCTCGATCGGCTCGTCCAGCTGCAACCGACCCTCACCGACCAACTGGAGCAGCATTGCCGCAGTGAAAGTCTTTGTGACGCTACCGATCCGGAACTGTGAACGCGACGCAATGGGTTCTCCGGTGTCCTTGTTCGCAACACCGCTGCGAAGTACGCGGTTGTGCCCGTCGACCGTCATGGTCGCCTGGGCACCGGCGACGCCCGATTCGACGAGAGCGTCGAGATCGGCTTGTACCGCGTCGACGCGAGGATCGGGAGGCGACTTTGCGGCCGAGCAGCCACCCGCGGCAACTGCTCCAGCGACGGCCAGTGCGAGCAAGGTTTTGCGCATACAACGACGCTATGGAGAAGCGCAGCGAACCACATCGGGGCAATCCCCGATCTATCCCTGAGGTTCACAGATGCGCCATACGAGCGACGGCATCGCTTCACATCACCGTGTCACGCTCGGAGCGTGGGCATTTCCCGGCGAAAGTTGCTCGGCTTCGGCACCACCGGCGCGGCGGCTCTACTGCTCGGAACGGGTGCGGCGTCGAGCGCAAAACCGTTCACGACGTCGCGACGGCTCGGCAATCCGTTCTCGCTCGGAGTCGCCTCCGGTGACCCGACGCCGGACGGAGTCGTCCTGTGGACGCGACTCGCGCCGGACCCCTTCGCCCCGGACGGTCTGGGCGGTATGCCCGCAGCGCCTGCGACGGTCGAATATCAAGTCGCACTGGACGACCGCTTCACGACGATCGTCAGCAGCGGAAGTGTCGTAGCCACAAGGCAACTCGGGCATTCGGTGCATCCGGAGATTCACGGCCTCGAACCGGATCGGGTGTACTACTACCGCTTTCGGATGGGCGCCGATATCTCACCGGTCGGTCGAACTCGGACCACTCCCCTGCCCGGTATGCGCACCCGGGAGCTGAACTTCGCGTTCGCCTCGTGCCAAGCCTGGCACGAGGGCTACTTCACCGCCTACGAGCACATGGCCGCCGAGGACCTCGATCTTGTTGTCCACCTTGGCGATTACATCTACGAAGACGGTGTGGGCAAGAACCTTAGAGGCGTCGCGGTCGAACCACAGTTCTACGGCGAGACCTTCGATCTCGCTCGCTACCGACTGCAGTACAGCCTGTACAAATCCGAAGCGCCACTACAGGCGGCGCATGCTCAGTTCCCCTGGATCGTCACGATGGACGACCATGAGGTCGAGAACAACTGGGCCGCTGATACTTCCGAGTTGGACATCGAAGTCGATCAAATGCCCGCGGTATTCCGGCAACGCCGAGCGGCAGCATTTCAGGCGCTGTACGAACATCAGCCATTGCGGAGCACGCAGATGCCACGCGGGTCCGAGATGCGGATGCACCGACGCATCGCGTACGGCGATCTCGCCGAGTTCACGATGCTCGACACCCGTCAGTATCGCGACGACCAAGCATGCGGCGACGGCGAATCCGATCGCTGTAGTGACAGGTTCAGCGCCGATCGAACCCTGCTCGGTCGTCCGCAACGTGATTGGCTGCTCGACGGTTTCGCCACGTCGTCGGCGCGCTGGAACATAATCGGCAATCAGGCTCCGATGGGCCAGTGCGACTACGACACCGGTCCCGCAACCGACGTGTCCCCGGATGCCTGGGACGGCTACGTCGCCGACCGCAACACCGTGCTCGGTCGCGCCGCCGATCTCGGCGTGAACAATCTTGTGGTCATCACCGGTGATCGGCATACAAATTATGTGAGCGAGCTGCGCCGTGACTTCAGTGATCTCGAATCATCGATCGTCGCACATGAATTCGTCGGTACCTCGATCTGCAGTGGCGGCGACGGCGCGGACATGCCGGACGGCGGCGAGACTTTGATGGCCGCAAGTCCCGACATCAAGTTCGTCAACGGTCAGCGTGGTTATGTCCGCGTCCACGTCGACGAAGAGGCGTGGCGCACCGACTTTCGAGTCTTGCCCTACGTGCAATCACCCGGCGCACCGATCAGCACGCGTGCGAGTTTCGTTGTCCCACTCCAGAAACAACGCAGGGATCCCGAATCCGCCTGACTCAGCTGAATCCGAGCACCTGATCGCCCCACGTTTCCCGCAACTCCTTGTCGGGATCGGCTTCGACGACGTCGGTGGAGTCGATGATCAGGGTGGCTCGGGTGTCCTCGTCGTAGCGCGGCCAATGCTTGGATCCGTCGATCGCGGCCGGAACATCGTGTGCCGCAAAGGCTAGCCACCGCCGCTGGATTCGACCTGACACCTCCATCGCGGTCTTGCGGCCACCGAGCCAGAACGTCGGGTCTATGTTCATCGTGCCGAAACTGCCGAACACGTAGGGCAAGTCGGTCGCATGGGTCGCGCCGACGCGGGCAGCTTTCAACATCGGCGTCGCTTGATCGAAGCGATAGAACCAGGTCGGGGAATGCCTGCTGTGCGCTTCGGCAACCCAGATGCTCGGCATCCGAAACCCTGCGTCGCTCGAAATTGCCTGTGCACCTTTGGATTTACCGGCATCCGGGTAGAAGGCGATGATCTCGGCGAGACGCTCGTGCGACAGCGTCGGATGGTCGGCGGCGATCACCCGCAACATCTCGTTCACCGCGTCCGGCGTCACCGGCATCAGCGCTGACCTGATCAGCCGGAACAACGCGGCCTCGTCGCGGTTGGTCCCGATGATCAGCGGTATGCGGTGCGAGAGCCCCTTCTGGAACGCGGCGACGGGATAGCGCGGCACCAGATCGCCGTCCACAACCGGTGCAGTTGCAAGGGTGCCAGGGACTTTGGCAGGAATCTCGTCGACGAGGACATCGCTCGCGACGATGATCTCCTCGATCGGTAGGTCGTAGAGTTCGTGCGCACGCTCGGCGGGTAGCTCGAGAATCTCCAGAAACCGTGCGGCGACGCGGGCGGCCCGCTCGGGTCCGTAGACGGACGTCGCCGGCGGGCTTTGGACGATCGCGCGATGGAACAGGCCTTCGGCACGCGGCGACGTCATCAGCGTCGTGATAGACCCGGCACCCGACGATTCGCCGAACAACGTCACGTTCGTCGGATCGCCACCGAAGACGGCGATGTTCTCGCGGACCCACTCCAATGCCGCAATCTGGTCGCGCAGACCGAGATTCGACTCGAAGGTCGCTTCCGGCGTCGAGAAGGAACTGAGATCGAGGAACCCGAGCGCGCCGAGCCGGTAGTTCACGGTGACGATGACGGTGTTGCCGAGTTCAGCGAGTTGGCGACCGTTGTACAGCTTCTGCGCCGAGCTGCCGAGACAGTAGGCGCCACCGTGGATCCACACCATGACCGGCCGCGGATCGCTGTCGGTTGCCGGGGTCCAGATGTTGAGCCACAGGCAGTCTTCGCCCGGTACAAGTCCCGCGTCGATCGGGACCGTGTTGTCGACACCCTGTGGTGCGATCGGACCGAACTCCGTGCAATCGCGCACCCCGTCCCATGGCGTGCGCGGGCGTGGACTCCGAAACCGCAGCGGACCCGACACCGGCTCGGCGAACGGAATACTTCGCCACGAGAGCGTCTCCCCGTCCCGCCGACCACGAATCTCTCCCGACGAGATCCGCACGATCGGTGCCGCCGCTGCAGAATCCTCGGCGGCAACCGCTTGGGCGTCGTCTGTCACTACGACCGCTGGTTCGGCATCCATGAAACCAGGGTAAGCGACCAGCCTGCTACCCTCGCCTGACTGACACGGGGTGCTCCAGGTTGGAGCTGAGATAAGACCCGCGAACCTGATGCAGGTAATGCTGACGAAGGGATGTCATGGCCCGCTTTACCGACCGTGTGTGGGACGAGACGAAGCAGTTACGCGCTGCAATCGACGAGTTGGAGTTTCTCCGCCGACTCGGCGATGGCACGTTGCCGCTCGACGTCTTCCGCACCTACATCGAACAAGATGCGATCTATCTCGCCGGGTACGCCAAGGCATTGGCGCTGCTTGCGGCGCGTGCACCGGATCCCGTCACCGCCGCGTTCTGGGCGCAGGCTGCAGCGACGTCGGCAACCGTCGAACTGTCGTTGCACGAAGGCCTGCTTTCGGGCGGGACTTTGGGAGCAGCCGGGGAATTGCCTGCGCCGTCCAACGCGTGTCTCGGCTACGTCTCGTACCTGATCGCGACGGCGGCGACCGAGCCATACGCGGTTGCGGCAGCAGCGGTGCTGCCGTGTTTCTGGATCTACGCCGAGGTCGGGCGCGACCTCGCCGCGAGCGCGCAGGGGGTGCTCGCGGCCGATCCCGGCCATCCGTATGCCCAGTGGGTCACCACCTACGACAACCAGGACTTCCACGACGAAGTCGCCAAAGCCCGCGAACTTGTCGATGCGGCAGCCGACGCCGCATCCGACGCCGAGCGCGACGCGATGAGCACTGCTTTCGTGACCGCCTCCCGCTACGAACTTCTGTTCTGGGACACGGCGCTGCACCCGCAGCCGTGGCCCGCCTGAAAGGACACTTCCGACCATGAACCGCCACTCTTTGCTCCGCCGGATTTTGACCGGAGCCGTCGTGACGGCGTCCGCGGTGTCGCTGCTGACCGCGTGCTCCGACAACGGTGACGCAGACCCGAACACGATCCGTTTCGCACTCGACTGGACGCCCAACACCAACCACACCGGACTTTATGTTGCGTTGCAGGAGGGCTACTTCCGCGATGCCGGCCTCGACGTCGAGATTCTGCCGTACAACACGGCATCGCCTGATTCGCTGATCGATTCGGGCAACGCCGAGTTCGGGGTCAGCTTCCAGAATTCCGCCACGTTCGCGAAAGCGGCAGGTACCGATACGGTTTCGGTGCTCGCGCCACTGCAGCACTGGGCGACTGCGATCGGGGTCCGCGCCGACCGTGCCGACCTGTCCAGCCCGAAAACGTTGGACGGCAAGATCTATGCCGGTTTCGGCGATGCGGGCGAGATCGAAACGCTGCGCCAGGTCATCCGCAACGACGGCGGCACCGGCGACTTCAAGAATGTGACCGTCGGAACCTCCGCGTACGAGTCGGTGTACTCCGGCGAGGCCGACTTCACGGTCCCCTACTTCGCGTGGGAGGGCATCGAAGCCGAGCACCGCGGGACACCGTTCAAGTATTTCCATTACTCCGACTTCGGCTTTCCCGATGCCTACGCCATCGTGATCAACGGCAATCAGACCTGGCTGAAAGAACATCCGGAGCAGGCAAAGAAGTTCGTGCAGGCGTTGCAGAAGGGCTATCAACTCGCAGCCGACGACCCGGCGAAGGGCGCGCAGTTACTCATCGACGCGAACCCCGGTGCGTTCACCGACGAACCGCTGATCAAGGAAAGCCAGCAGATGCTGTCCGACAAGTTCATGAAGGACAGCTCAGGGAAGGTCGGGACCCAAACGCTCGAACAGTGGACGGGCTACTCGCGCTTCCTCTTCCAACACGGCGTGCTCGTCGACGAGTCCGGCAAACCGCTGACCACCGAACCTGATTGGTCGACGTACTTCACCAATGAGTACCTCAGCGGTCCGTAGGGTCGTCCCTGCGTTCGTCGGCCTCGCCGCCCTGTTCGCGGCGTGGCAGGTCTACGTCTCCGTCAACGATGTACGGCCACAACTGTTGCCGTCGCCGTGGCGGGTAGTGACCCAGGGGTGGGCGCAGCGCGACGTCATTGCCACCAATGCCGTTGCAACACTGCAGGTCACCCTCGTCGGTTTCGCGTTGTCGTTGACGATCGCCTGGCTGCTTGCAATCGCGATCGACTTCTCGGGCTTGCTGCGCCGCGCGCTCGTGCCGATGTTCGTTACGTCGCAGACGATCCCGATCATCGTGATCGCCCCGTTGATGATCACCTGGTTCGGCTTCGGACTGATGCCGAAGATCCTCCTCGTGACTCTCGCGACGTTCTTTCCTGTCGCCATCGGCCTGATCGAAGGTTTCGCGTCGACCGACCGGGACGCAGGTTCCCTGCTGCGGAGTATGGGAGCCTCACGGTGGCAACAGTTTCGGTACGTTCGACTGCCGAACGCCATGCCGCGCTTCTTCACCGCTCTGCGCATCGGCATCACCTACGCGGTCGTCGGCGCGATCTTTGCCGAATATGCCGGTGCCGAAAGCGGACTCGGCATCTACATGGCACGGCAGAAGGGGATGTTCCGCACGGATCTCGTCCTTGCTGCGATGTTCGTGACGGCCGCGATCAGCATCGTGTTGTTTCTGCTGACCTACCTGGTCGAACGGATTCTCGCGCCGTGGGTGCGGATGGAACGAGTGAACCTATGACCCATCCCAAGGTCCGCGTCGCTGCCGTCAGCAAGACATTCGACGTCAAAGGTGGCAGGCGAAAAGTTCTGGACAACATCACCTTCGACGCCGCTGCCGGCGAATTCGTCGCCGTGATCGGACCGAGCGGCTGCGGCAAGAGCACGATCTTCAACCTGCTTGCAGGACTGGACACTCCGTCCGAGGGCGAAATCTCGATCGGCGGCGAATCACCGGCGAGCAGCGCGCAGTGCGCATACATGCCACAGAAGGATCTGCTGTTCGCGTGGCGCAACGTCCTCGACAACACAACCCTCGGACTCGAAGTTCAAGGCATGTCGAAAAAGGCTGCGCGCGAACGGGCCCGCGCACTCTTCGAGGTATTCGGTCTGGCGGGTTTCGAAACAGCCCGACCGTCGCAGCTGTCCGGAGGTATGCGCCAGCGTGCAGCGATGCTGCGAACCGTCGTTCAGGACCGCGATGTGCTGCTCCTCGACGAACCGTTCGGCGCTCTCGATTCGCTGACCCGCACCGAGATGCAGACCTGGTTGCAGCAGGTGTGGGAGCAGTACCGGTGGCTGGTTCTTATGATCACCCACGACATTCGCGAGGCGATCTTTCTTGCCGACCGGATCATCGTGTTGTCCGCACGGCCTGCGCGAATTCGGCACGAGCTGACCGTCGATCTCCCCCGCCCACGCGACCTCTCGATGCTGACCTCGCCGCGGTTCGTCGCCCTCGAAGCAGAACTCATCTCGATCCTGCACGAGGAGTCACACCGGGCGTTGTTGGAGCAGGCAAAGCGACCCACCTGATCGTGCGCTACTTCGTCCGGTCGACGTGGCCGAGATCCCGATCGGGCGAGACTCGATCGCGCACAAGCTGTTTCAGCGCCGTGATCTCCGGGAATCCGCCCCGCTCCTTGCGGTCCCAGATCAGCTCGCCGCCGACGGTTACTCGAAAGACCCCGCCGGTTCCGGGTATCAGGGCGACCTCGCCAAGTTCCTGACCGAACGTCGACAACAGTTCCGACGCCATCCACGACGCGCGCAGCAGCCAATTGCATTGAGTGCAGTACAGGATCGCAACACGGTGGCCCGCTGGGTCGTTGTCCTCGATCGACGTCATGGGACAAACGGTATCCCTTGCTAGGTTCCGCTTCGGTTAGCTGTCGCCAATCGCTCTGCACGATCCTGCAGGTAGCGCTGCTCCGGGGTACTCGTCGTGCGCCGCGCCGCAGTCCGGTAGTGCTCGATCGCCGCCACCGTGTCTCCCGCCATCTCGTAGAGATGGGCGCGCACTGCCCCGAGTCGATGATGGGTTGCCATTCGCTGATCGTCGTCCAAGGTGGCAAGGAGCTCGAGTCCAGCCTGCGGACCTTCCACCATCGCCACGGCCACGGCTCGATTCAGTGTGATCATCGGCCCGGGCGAGATTCGCGCGAGCACCTTGTACAACTCCGAAATTTGTTGCCAGTCGGTCTCTTCCGCAGTAGCCGCTTCGTCGTGCACAGCAGCGATCGCAGCTTGGATCTGGTACGGGCCGACCGGCGCCCTCGACAGGACGTCGCTCACGATGCGGACACCCTCGACTATCGCACCGCCGTCCCACAACGACCGATCCTGTTCTGCCAGTGGAACAAGCGCGCCGCCCTCGCCGGTCCTTGCGGGTCGCCGTGCATCGGTCAGCAGCATCAAGGCCAGCAGTCCACCGACCTCGCCGTCGGCGGGTAGTAGACGAAACAGCATGCGGCTCAGCCTGATTGCTTCTGCTGTGAGGTCGGTGCGCTGCAGATCGGAACCGCTTGTCGCCGTGTAGCCCTCGTTGAAGATCAGATACAGCACATGGAGCACGGCTTCGAGCCGATCGGCACGCTCGTCGGCCGTCGGCATCGCGAACCTCGCGCCCGACTTACGTACCGTTTGCTTCGCCCTGCTGATCCGTTGCGCCATAGTCGTTTCCGGCACGAGGAACGCGTGAGAGATCTGGTCGGTGGTCAGCCCGCCGACCGCACGCAGGGTGAGAGACACCTGGGACGGCGCAGTCAATGCGGGGTGGCAGCACAGGAACAACAGCGTCAGCGTGTCGTCTTCGTTGCTCGGTTGTTCGTCGACCGCTGGCGCGTGCAGGTCTTCCGGACGGTCCGCGGCGACGATGTTCGTCTCCCGATTACGTCGCGCTTCGTCACTGCGAAACTGATCGGTGAGCCGTCGCGACGCGACAGTGATCAACCACGCGCGCGGATTGTCCGGCAGACCCTGCTCGGGCCACTGCACCGACGCCGCGAGCAAGGCCTCCTGCACCGCATCCTCTGCGGCATCGAAATGACCGTAGCGCCGCACGAGTGCACCGAGAACATGCGGTGCGAGATCGCGGATGCGGTCTTCGAACTCGCGGGCGGCGCTCACGGTCCTATTGTGCCCGCGGCGCCCGACTACGCGTTTTGCAACACCGAGAGGACGTTCCCCGCCGGGTCGGTGAACCACGCGATGTCCGGGCCCATGCCGGCAGCGATTCCCCGCATGACGCCCTTGTCGTCCTGGTGCATAGCGTCGTACCGCTGGAAGCTGACGCCACTCACGGTCAATGCGTCGACCGCCTTGTCGATGTCGTCGACCTCGAAATTGAGGATCGTGAACGCAGCCGGAACGTGGTCGTCCTTCGGGTATGCGAGAACTTCTGTGCCGCCGGGGAGCGTCAGCGTCAGATGGCCCATCGCGTCCTCGGACACCGCGACGCCGAGCGTGGTTCCGTAGAACTGCTTCGCCGCTTCGATGTCGTTCACCGAGAATCCGCTGAATGCTTTCGTTGATTCCAACATAGGGATAGCTCCTTCTATCGGTCTGTCGAACAGTGCAGCATTTTTGCTGCCAACAGGGACGTCGGAGTCACGACGCCCGCCTCGACATAGGCAATGATGTCGATATCGCGCCGATCGCGCCGACGTCCTTGTTGATGTCGAAACCGTCGAAGGGTGACCGCCATGAAGTACATGCTGCTGATCTACAGCAATCCCGAAAGCTGGGCAGGCTTGTCTCACGATCAGCGAATGGGACTGGGTCGGGGTCACGGCGCACTCAACGATTCGCTGATCGCGTCGGGACACCACGTCGCCAGCGCTGGTCTCGCCGATCCGATCAACACCAAGACCGTGCGTATCCGCGATGGTGTGGTCGCGACAACCGACGGTCCGTACATCGAGTCGAAAGAACATCTGGCGGGCTTCTACGTCGTCGAGTGCGCCAACATGGACGAGGCCGTTGCCATCTGCGCCCAGATCCCCGATGCCGCGTACAACTTCTGCGAAGTTCGGCCGCTCGGCGAAATTCCGGCCCTGAGCGACTAGGCGGCTACGCCGCTCGTGCGTCCTTTCGGCGGGCGGGCCCTCCGAAAAGACTCACGACCCGCGGAGCGGGCTAGCCTTCCGCGCGCCAGAAATCCGCGCCGTCTTTCGTCACCTTTTCGCCACTGACCAGGCTCGCTACGGCAGATGCGGCTGCCGACGCTGTCGGAAAATGCCGACCGACCATCTGTCCGGCAACGATCTCGAGGCGACCCGTCGATTCCTCGCGAAGCGCGACGATCCGGTAGCCCTCGAAGTCGGCGACCAAGCGGGTTCGGCCGTCGGACTCGTCCTCGACGGCCGCGGCCTTGGCTGGTGCCTTCTTTTTCTCGACGGTCAGGTCGTCCAGATGGGTGGTATCGATATTCGCGTCGGCGACGACCGAGACGCCGAGGAGGTCCCAGCGCGCCCGTCGGTGGGCGATCCGATCCTGCGCGATTCGGATCCCGCCTGAGCGTGATCGGCCTGGCCGATCGGCCATCCAGGCGTCGACCTCGCACCGAACGTCGGCGGCAAATTCTTCTGCCGAGATGATGTAGGTCGCGTGTGGATCGGTACCGAGGTCGACGAACGCCCAAAATGTGGGGTTGGCCGCGCCGGCTCCCACTTCCTCGTCGCGGCGACTCGCATGCCAGTCACCGCTGGCCTTGGCACGAACCTGGACGATGGAAACGCCGCCCTCTTTGCCCCAGACTTTGACTGCTCCGCGACCGGATCCGGCAACTTTCGTTGCCTTTCCACCGCGCCGGACAACATCCCTGACGAATGCCTGAACTCCCAGCGCCGAAATTTCCTTCATATGTGCAACGATCCGTTCCGAGTCGATCTCGCCCCGTGCGCGTCCGAGAGAAGTGTGGCGACGGGCCATTCATGCACAACTCGATGTTTACCTCAGACTACCGACGCCACCGGTGCCCGGATACCCCCGGCTACATTGGGTCCCATGCTGGTTGCGCCGCGCTACGGCACTGCATCCCTCGCAGATCTGGTCCCGTCGAGCCTTGCTGCGCTCGGCGTCGAAGGCGAAGTCGATCGAATAGGCCTCGATCTCGACGGCATAAGGCGCGTCTGCATCTTGCTGGTCGACGGTCTCGGCGCGGCTTTGCTCGATGCGAATTCCGCTGCGGCACCGTTTCTCTCCAGCCGAACTTCGAAGGTGATCACCGCAGGATTTCCGAGTACGACGGCAACCAGTTTGAGTTCGCTAGGTACCGGCCTGCCTCCAGGTGAGCACGGCATCGTCGGCTATCTGTTGGCCGTTCCCGGTCACCAGCGGCTGATGAACCCGCTCAAGTGGCGGCTGCACGGCGCCGGAGACCACATCGACCTGTTGAAGGATGTCGCGCCCGAAGAGTTTCAACCGAACCCGACCGCATTCGAGCGGGCCGCCGAGGCCGGCATCTCCGTCTCGCGGGTCGCGCCCATGTACCAGGGCGAGTCAGGCCTGAGCCGAGCGTCATTGCGCGGTGGCGAGTTTCGACCGAGCTTCTCGATGGGCGATCTCGCCGACGGCGCAATCCGATCTCTGCAAAACGGTTCCCGCTCGCTCGTCTACGCCTACCACGGGGAACTCGACCTCACCGGTCACGTCCGCGGGCCATACTCCGACGCCTGGGCAACCGAACTCGCTCAGGTCGACCTACTCGCGCGCTCGATCGCTGAGCGGTTGCCTGGCGACGCCGCACTGATCGTCACTGCCGATCACGGCATGGTCGAGATCGTCGATCCCGTCGACTTCGACGCGACATCGTCTCTACGAGCCGGCGTCGGAAGGCTCGGTGGCGAACCGCGAGCGCGCCACATCTATACGAAAAACGGTGCAATCGACGACGTCGTCGCCACCTGGCAAGCAATTCTCGGAACCGATTTCGGCGTCTTTTCCCGGTCCGAAGTGATCGACAACGGGTGGTTCGGGCCGACTGTCACACACGCCGCCGTGCAGCGGATAGGCGACGTCATCTGCGTCGCAACCGGATCGCGGGCGGTCGTTCGGACCGGAGCAGAGCCTCTGCAGTCGATGCTGATCGGGCACCACGGATCGTTGACGGCAGAAGAAATGCACGTACCCCTTTGCGTGATTCGTTAGATTTGCTAGGGTTACAACCGGTCGTAGTTCTGGTGTTCGTTGTAGTGACGTGCTCGGGATCATGTTGCGGTCGTCCGGCACTCCCAACGGAGCACTCCGAGTCACTCGGGATACTTCTCAAGATGTCGCGACCTCAGCCGGCCCGATGGATAGTAAGAACCGTCCGTCGTACCTGGTAGGAAAAAAGGATATTAAAAGCATGACACAGGGCACTGTTAAGTGGTTCAACGCGGAAAAGGGCTTCGGCTTCATCGCCCCCGCAGATGGCTCCGCTGACGTCTTCGTCCACTACTCCGAGATCCAGAGCAACGGTTTCCGTACTCTGGAGGAGAACCAGAAGGTCGAGTTCGAGGTTGGCCAGGGCGCAAAGGGCCCGCAGGCAACCGGCGTTCGCCCAGTCTGATCTCCCAGCTCTACTGAGCTTCTCCACTGTCCCCCAACACCTTCGGGTGTTGGGGGACAGTGCGTTTCAGGGGTGGACGCTTCGCGCCTCGTGAGTCCTTTCGGCGGGCCCGACCTCCGAAAGGACTCACGACTCGGATGCGGTACACACGGACTCGAAGACGGGCAGGACATGGCTGAGCAACCTCATTCGTTCGACAAGACCTACTGGGACGACATTTGGCATGGCGATCGCGCCATGGCCATGGCCGCTGGCCAACCCAACCCGCACTTGATTCGCGAGATCGGCGACCTCGCGCCCGGAACAGCCCTCGACGCGGGCTGCGGTGCCGGAACCGAGGCCATCTGGCTCGCGGCGCACGGCTGGGAGGTCACCGCGGCGGATATCAGCGCCGATGCTCTTGCCCGAGCGACCGAGAAGGCAGCCGAGGCCGTGGTCTCCGACCGAGTGCGCTGGGTCGAAGCCGACCTGTCCACGTGGGAACCGGACGCACGCTACGACCTGGTCACCACCCACTACGCACACCCCGCGATGCCACAGTTGGAGTTCTACGACCGCATCGCGTCCTGGGTCGCTCCCGGGGGCACCCTGTTCATCGTCGGCCACCTCCATCGCGGGTCGCATGGCGACGGTTCTGCGCATGGACACGGTCACGGTGACCACCTGCCGCCGGCCTCGGCTTCTGCTACCGCGGGTGCGATCACGGCTCGTCTCGACCCGGCCAGCTGGGACGTCTCGACTGCTCACGAATCGCAGCGCACCGTGGTCGGGCCCGACGGCAAGGAATCGACGATTCACGACGTGGTCGTCAAAGCTGCACTGCATCAATGAGATCCACTATCAGCTGATTGTGTCGGACCCCCTCGCTAACCTCGTCGACACCAGACGAGAGGGGAACAAATGTTCGAGCAGCCTGCCCGCGAGCAGCTACACCGTGAGATCTTCTGGAAGGTTCAGTACGTCTTCGATCCCGAAGATCCGACCGCGGCATTCGCGTACACGATCGGCTTGGCAGATCGTGGCCTGCCGGAGCTCCACCTGGCGGCTGCTCCCGAGCAAGATCCGTCCGACTCCCCCTGGATACTCAGTTCCGACGATTGCGCGCATCAACTCAATCGCTTCGCGAGCCTGCTCGTCGACGGGGCGTTGGCGATCGGCGAGCCCGTTTCCTGCACGTACGACGGTGGTGCGTCAACGGTGATCTGGACGCCGGGCGAACCCGTCCCGCGTGACCAGGTCGAGGCCTACAGAGCCGACTCCGGAGCGCACATCATGCCGATTCGCGGTCGATTGCACCTTCCGGACGTGGTCCCGCTTGCCGATCTACCAGCTGGCACCATCCCGCTGTGGCGCTCGGAACAGGCAGCAATATTGGCGACGGTCGTACCGAATCGCCGGGGTCTGCGCGGTTTTCGCGCACCACGCGCAGACGCCTCGTTTGCGTGTGAACAGGAGTTCGGACCGCTGACGCCGATCGTGGCAGCACGTGCGCATGCGATCTCCCAGGCGACGCCCGACATGCTTACCGATCTGTTGTGGCGAACGATGGACGCCGAACACACCGGAGGCGGACCGCGGGTGATCCTAGGAACTACGTCCACACTCGCCAGGCTTGTCGGACGCGACGAGGCAGCTCGCAACGCCTCCAGGCTTGCCCTCACTCTGGTGAAATCGTTTCGGGGACCGAATGCCGACGAGGCGATGTGGCGGGCAATCCAGAACACCTGCGGTATGGACGACGTCGGCAACGTGTGCAACGGCCTTTCGGGCATCTTGGTCGACCAACTAGCGGCAATCCTGGTCGCATCGACCGTTGCCGACCAACTCGACGACTCGACGCGCCTAGCCGCGTTCGGCCCGTGGAGTTCGGCGCACACGTCGTCGTCCATGGCTCCGGAAGAGGCGTGGTGGGCACCTGAACACATCCTCGACACCGTCCGGATGCAACTGGACGACGCAGATTGGGACGAATTGGACTACCTCATAGAGGCCTGGCTCGAATTGCGGACCACGTCGCTCGCCGCACGCTTACGCGGGCTAGCTGTGACCGGACGGCGAGGCTGCCCGCCGGCAAGCGAGCTGCTGGCGGGAAGTTTCATAGGAGTTCGTGCAAGCTTCGTCGCGGACGTCGAGTTTTATCTAACCGAATTCCTTTGCTGTGCAACGGCATTGCTGGGTGAGCGGGCATCCTTCAACGCCTACGACGTCCACGCGTTCTGCGATCCGTTCTCGGAAGTGTTGCCAGAACTCGAATTCGCGCTCAACTCCCCCATCACAGAACAGGCAGCATAGGCCAGGCTCAGCCGAGGAGAGCCAACGCCTCCTCGGCGCTCAGGCAGCCCGCTGTCGTGAGGTCGAGGTTGGCGAGTGACGCCGCGTGCACCTCAGGTGTCGGAGCTGCCGTGCAGTCGCTGATCGGATGGACGGTGAAGCCGAGGTCCGTTCCGTGGCGCGCGGTTTGCTCGACCGTGAGGTTGGTTGCGACGCCGGTGATCAAGACGGTGTCGATACCGTGCTCGGTCAACCATGCCGAGACGCCGTTGGCGGCTAGGCCGGAGAGCCGCTGATTGTCGAACACCAGCCCTGGCTCGGCTTGGTGCGCCATCGCGTCGATCAACGCGGCACCGGACGAGTCCGGCCGAAAGGATTCCTGCGCAGCACCGACTGCCGTCATGAACCCGGTGTTGCGAATCAGCTGACCCTCATCCTCCGGAACGGTGAACCGCGTGAAGATCAGCGGCACCCCAGCAGCGCGGATCGCGTCGTGGAATCGGACAGCACGATCGACGACCCCACTCTCGGCCACCGGTGCCGCCAACATTGGACCGAAGAAGCCTTCGGGCTCGATGACATTGACCTGCCAGTGCAGCGCGAGAACCGCCGTGCGGCGGGGATCGATGCTGTGGCCTGGAGGTGTTGCTGGGGCTGCCATGTGTCCAATCATGCCCGGTGAAAATCGGCAAGGGCGCTCCGCGCCTCGTGAGTCCTTTCGGAGGGCCGCACCTCCGAAAGGACTCACGAGCGGCGGAGCCGCCTAAATCTCCTGAGCCGCTTCGGCATTGACGAGCTGGATCAGGAACTCGGCAGGCACCTCGGGCCAGTCAGAGGCCCACCGACCCGCGATCTGATCCTCTCGCAAGGCCGCAATCATCTGAACGACATACGGACCCCCGTCGAGGATGTAGCGCACCGATCCGAGGCCGGCACACTGCGCCAGAATCGTCGCCAGGTTCAGCTTGGCTTCGTCTATACGACCCGTCGCGACGAGGCAGGCGACGAGCAGACGACGGACCTTCAGTAGCGCGCGTGGTCGGTTGCGAGCCCGCAGCCGATCGACCCATTCCTGTGCCCAAACCCTGGCAAGGTCGACCTTCTCCGGCGTATCGCGCTGAGCCAGAAGCAATCTGATCGCAGTCGCTTCCTCGTAGAGCGCCGTGATCTCCTCGATGGGGTCGGTCGGTTGCCTGCGGTCCTCGTACTGGACGACCGGCAACGCTCCGAACTCGGGATGTGGTGGCAGCCCGAGCCGTATGCGTTCGTTCTCGACCTCGGCGCTCAGACGTGTCAACGCCATCGATCGACCGATTCGCGCCCCCTCGTTCAATCGACGCGTCGCGGCCGCTCGGTCGCCCTGCAGGGCCTTGATCCGTGCACCGACGACGTAGCGCGCGATCTTGAAATCGACCGACCCACCTTCGGCACCGAGCTTGTAGCCCTCGTCCAGCAGCCGTTCGGCCTCGGTGACATCGCCACGCTCGTAGAGCAATTCACCGAGCAGCGACCCAGCGAGCCGTGCTGTGTAGGAATGGCTGCCACCGGAGTGCCGTGCGACCTTCAGCGCTTTCCTGAAGCTGCGCTCGGCCGCCTCGATGTCGAGCATCAGGCTCGCGCCCAGCCCGACGAAACACAAGGCATGAATCTCGTTGTACTTCCCCTTGTTTCGTCGGTGATAGGGAACGGCCCAGTCCTGCAACCGTTCCAGTTCGGTCCGATCGCAGCGGTATGCCGCCGCGAAGGTGGCCAGGTTGGCAGCAACCGAGACGACGAACGGCCGCAACGTATCCGGCCGTGCCAGACAGGGAGCGACAAGTTCGTCGATACTGTCGATGACGTCGGCGCGGAGCGCGACCACACCGTGCACCACCCCAGCCTCGACCCGCAGATCGGCGATCTCGGATTCGCTGAGTCCGGACGCGTCCAACGTCGACTCCACCAACCGCAACGCATGCCGAGCAGGCTCCGCACGATGCAGGAAGATGTTCGCCCACGCCAACGCAAGTTGCAGTCGCGCATGCGTATCGACCACCGTCTCGGGCAACTTCTCGACAAGACCGATGAGCGACGCCATCTGCGAATGCTCCAGCAGGTAGATGCCGTCCTGCTCGACGATCTCTACGGCGCGCAGCTGATCCCCTGCTGCCAGTGCGTGATCCACGGCGTCGCTGACGTGTCGGTTGACGGCGAACCACTGCGACGCGATGCGGTGCAACTCGCGTACTCGGTCACCCGTCTGCCGTTCGAGCCGTTGCCGCAGAAAGTCTGCGAACAGGTGGTGGTACCGGAACCACTGGTCGTCGACGCGATGGAGGAACAGGTCGCGTTCGGCGACCTCCTCCAGCATCATCTGGCCGTTGGGAACGTCGGCGAGCGCCGATGCGAGGTCGCCGCAAATCCGTTCGGTCACCGACGTCGCAAGCAGGAACGCGAGCATGTCGGGCTCGAGGGTATCGAGCACGTTCTCTGCAAGAAACTCGCTGATCGCGTGGTGCCGCCCGGTGAGGTGACCGATAAGTTCGGACGGATCGTCGCTGCCACGCAACGACAGTGACGCCAATTGCAGTGCGGCGACCCACCCGTCCGCCGACTCCGTGAGATCCGCAACATCGGCACGATCCAGATCGAGTCCGCCAAGGTCGACAAGGAAGCTGTGCGACTCGTCCTTGTCGAAACGTAATGCCGCCGAGTCGATCTCGAGCAGCTGATTCTGCATCCTCATGCGACTCATCGGAAGTCCCTGCTGGCTGCGACTCGTGACGACGACATGCAAACCGGGACAACAGTTGTCGAGCAGGAAGCGCAAAGCGAGGATGGTCGAACGATCGGAGATGCGATGCCAGTCGTCCACGACGACCGTCATCCGTTCGCCCGTCGCATGGATGTCGTTGATCAGCGACGTCAGGACGTAGCGCTCGGATTCGTCGCCGTGTTCTTCGAGCACCTCGGCGAGTTCGTGTGCGAGAGCGGGACGTACAGCGCGGATCGCTTCGATGAGATGCGAGAGGAACCACACGACGTTGTTGTCGTCGTGATCGACTGTCAGCCAGGCGATCGCGTGACCGTCCGCGGTGAGTTGCTCGCACCACTGGGCGGCGAGCGTGCTCTTGCCGAACCCTGTCGGTCCGTGGATGACGGTCAGCCGGCGCTGCTGCCCGCGCTGCAGTTGCTCGATCAACCGATTGCGACCCACCAGTGCGCGCGTCGCAGCAGGTGGTCTGAACCGCGTCGCGGGCGCAGGCGGGGTGACCGTGCGAGCCGAATAGCCACGCCGCCCGGAACCCGTCGTCATCGACGCGTCGCCAGGTCCGTTACCCGTCCCCGACGACGCGATCGGCACCGGCACATCATCGACCGGCAGACTGTGCCTGCGCTGAATCTCTTGCAGCAGTTCACCAAACGCAGCGGGAGTCGAGGGGCGGGCACCACGCTCGCGTGACATCGCGCGCTCGATCAGCGCTGCAACGTCGGTGGGCAGTCCGTAGTCGCTCAGATCCGGCGTCGGCTGCTTGGTGATCCGCAGGAACTGGGCCACCATGTGCTCGCCGCTACGCCGCTCGAATACCGCATGACCCGTCACCGAACAGAACAGCGTCGAGGCGAGGTTGTAGACGTCGGAGGTCGGGTCGGGTGGATGGCCCTGCAACACCTCCGGCGCGGTGAACGCGGGCGATCCCGTCACCGCACCCTTGGAGGTCTCGAAGCCGCCGGAGATCCTCGCGATACCGAAGTCGGTCAGCTGCGGTTCGCCGTATTCGGTCAGCAGGATATTGCCGGGCTTCACGTCTCGGTGCAGTGTTCCGTGGAGGTGGGCAGTTTCGAGTGCTCCCGACATCTTGATGCCGACGTGCACCGATTCCTTCCAGCTGATCGGTCCGTCTCGATGGACCCTGCCTTCCAACGAACCGTGCGGGTGGTACTGCATCACGATGTACGGACGCCCCGCCGCGGTTGCCCCGACCTCGAGGATCGTGACGATGTTCGGGTGGCCGGACAGCTTGCCCATCGCGCGCTGCTCGCGCAGGAATCGCTGCAGGTTCTCCTCGTCGAGGTCGGCGGTGAGAACTTTGATGGCTACGGTGCGGTCGAGACTGCGCTGTTCACAGCGATATACAACGCCGAATCCGCCTCGACCGATTTCGCGGGCAGCTTCGAATCCCGCCGCTGCAAGCTCAGCGACGAACGTCGACGCGAGGTCGGGCTGCGTCGAGAACGGATCGGTATGGACCATCTTTGGTCTCGGTTCGGGGCTGCGGGCTTAGGTCACCAGCATAGTCCCAGCGCCTTCGGCCTTGTGCGTCTTTCCGGCGGGCCCGACCTCCGAAAAGACTCACGAGGCCGAGGGTCCCCAGTAGACCCATCGACCCTCGTACCTGACGAAACGACTGTTCTCGTGCACCACGTCGCGTCGACCATCGAGGCGGTAGTGCGCCCTGAACTCCACCGTTCCGTCCGTGTCGAACATGCTGCCCTTGCTGGCGGCAAGCACCTCGAGAAGAAACCACTCCTCGTCCGGATCGAGGGTCAGCTTCTTGGGTCGCATCTGCGGGTGCCACGACCGCACGAGGTAGTCCCGATCGCCGACGGCAAACGCGGTGTAGCGCGACCGCATCAACCGCGTTGCCGTCGCAGCGGGTTTGTCGCCAGCCAGGATCGGGCCGCAGCAGGCGTCGTAGGTTTCGCCACTCCGGCACGGACAGTTGGTATCGCTCACGCGGTCATTATCCGGCAGTCGATTAGTAGTACACCGGACCCGGCACGCCACCGCCGACCGCAATCGCGTCGCCGGTGATGCCGATGCTGCGTGGCGATGCCAAGAACGTCACGACATCAGCGACTTCGCTCGCGTCGACAACCCGGCGAATGGAGTTCTTCACAAGTGCAGCTTCGAGTTCCGCGACCGTGGAGTCGCCTGAGGCCGCCTGCGCGGTGAGCCGGTCGGTGAGCCGCTCGGTTCGTGTCAGACCAGGGTGGACGACCGTGACGTTGATTCCCTTCGGACCGAGTTCGTCTGCGAGGTTCTTCGTCAGTGCCGAGACGCTGACGTTGCGGATCGTCTGTGCGATCGAATTTGCCTGTCGTGCACCGAGTCCGCTGATGTTGATGATCCGGCCCCAGCCTTGCTCGATGAAGTGCGGAGCGACCGCACGCGCGGTGCGGAGGTAGCCGAGCACCTTGATTTCGACCTCCCGGCGTACGACGTCGTCGGTTGTCGACGCGAAATCGGTTGGCGCACCGGCACTCCACGGCGTCGCAGCGGAATTGACAAGAATGTCGACGCCACCGAGTTCATCGACGGTGTGCTGCACCAGCGCTTGCACAGCGGCATCGTCACCGGTGTCGGTCGCGACGCCGAGAACCCGCCTGCCGGTTTCCTGTGCGATGTCGCGAGCCGTCGCTTCGAGCACCGACGCATCACGCGCAGCGATGACGACATCGACACCTTCACGCGCCAACCCGATTGCGATTGCCTTGCCGATGCCACGACTGCCGCCGGTGACGATTGCACGCTTACCCTCTAGACCAAGATCCATATCGACGAAACTACCGACAACTGCGCGCGCCGCCACGGTTCGACGCAGCGTGATGCGAGCGTTGTGCTGCATACGGATCGAGATACGGATCGAGCTGATTACAACTCTGTCCCGGCGCCGATGCCACTTCTAGCGTTGGCCACCATGTCCGTCAGCACTGAATCGATTCGCCTGTGACGCTGCAACTCACACGCGCCGATACCGCCGCGCCCACCGAGCCGACCGAGCTCGACACCGCGCCGCCCCCACAGCGGTCCGCGCGAGCCGGGCGCCTGGTCAAGCTCGCACGCCAGTCGTCAGGCCTCGTTCTCGTCGTGATCCTGTGGCAGCTCGGCGCGCGCTCATGGTTAGGGATCACCACACCCGCCCCGACCGAAGTACTCGACGCCGGCTGGGAGCTGATCCGCACCGGCGAACTCTGGCGTCACCTCGAGGCCTCGACGCGGCGCGTCGCCGTTGGACTGTCGATCGGCATCGCGATCGGGCTCGTGCTCGGAGCGGCGGCCGGCCTGTTCCGGATAGCCGAAGACCTTGTCAACGCGCCCATTCAGGCCCTGCGCATGATGCCTGCGCTCGCGCTCGTCCCAGTATTCATCATCTGGTTCGGGATCGGCGACAACTTCAAGATCGCACTCATCATCGTTGCGCCGATCTTTCCGATCTATCTGAATGTCCTTGCCGGCATCCGCGGCGTCGACCGCAGACTCGTCGAGGCGGCACAGTCACTCTGGCTGTCGCGAGTCGCTCTGGTGCGCAAGATCATCCTGCCTGGCGCGCTGCCACAGATCTTCGTCGGACTTCGGCAAGCGCTCGGAATCGGTTGGCTCGCTTTGGTTGTCGCCGAGATGCAGACCACACCCGTCGGGCTCGGCTTCCTGATGAACGACGCCAAGGAGTTTCTGCGCACCGATCAGATCTTCCTCGTTCTGGTGATCTACGCCGTGCTCGGATTGCTCACCGACGTTTTCGTCCGCGTTCTCGAAAGCAGATTCCTTTCCTGGCGTACCGGATTCGAGGGGCAGTGATGACAACAGCTACAGCAGTCGGTGTTCGGGTCCGCGGCGCAGGCAGATCGTTCGACGGTAAGCCGGTTCTCCGGTCGGTCGATCTCGACATTGCACCGGGCGAATTCGTCGCTCTGCTCGGAGCGAGCGGTTCCGGCAAGAGCACCCTCCTTCGTGCGATCGGCGGCCTCGACAATGGCTTCACCGGAACCCTGGACGTTCCGAAGTCGAAGGCGATCGTGTTTCAGGAACATCGGCTGATTCCCTGGATCAATGTGTGGCGCAACGTCGTTCTCGGCAACGAGGGTAAAGACTCGAAGGCTCGTGCCCACGCGGCACTTGCCGAAGTCGGTCTGGAGGACAAAGCGAACGTCTGGCCCGCAACGTTGTCCGGCGGCGAGGCACAGCGAGTTGCGTTGGCGCGCGCCCTCGTGCGCAACCCAGAGGTTCTGCTACTCGACGAACCGTTCGGCGCACTCGACGCACTGACCCGGATCAAGGCGCAGGCCTTGGTCAGCAGGCTGTGGGAGCAGCACAAACCGGCGGTGCTGTTGGTGACACACGACGTCGAAGAAGCACTCCTGCTTGCCGATCGCGCTTTGGTGTTGCGGGACGGGCGCATCGCAGAAGAGTTCGTGGTGACAGTGCCCCGACCGAGGTCCGTCGTCGACGCCGACTTTTCCGCCCTTCGACGTCGTTTGCTCATCGCACTCGGCGTAAACCCCGACGCACCAACAGGAGCAGAGCTGTGACGCACACGTGGGAAGCCACCACCGACGTTCTGATCATCGGCGGCGGACCGGCCGCGACGTGGGCTGCCGTGCACGCACGACAGTCGGGCGCCGAGGTCAAGATCGTCGACAAGGGGTACTGCGGGACCAGCGGCGCGACCGCCCCGTCCGGCACCGGTGTCTGGTATGTCGCACCGGATCCCGCCAAGCGCGCCGACGCGAAGGCGAGCAGAGAAACGCTCGGCGGCCACCTCGCCGATCACGACTGGATGGATCGCGTTCTCGACCAGACCTACGCGAACATGAATCGCCTTGCGATCGAGGGCAAATACCCGTTCCCCGTCGACCCGGACACGGGTGCTCAGATTCGCACCGGCCTGCAGGGTCCGGAATACATGCGACGGATGCGCGCCTGGGTGAAACGCCTCGGCGTCCAGATCGTCGATCACTCCCCCGCTCTGGAACTGCTGGCGGACGACGACGGTGTGGTTCGCGGCGCGGCGGGATACCAGCGTCAACTGGATCGAAACTATCGAATCACCGCCGGTGCGGTCGTATTGGCAAGCGGCGGTTGTGCATTCCTCTCTCGGGCACTGGGTACCAACGTCAATACCGGCGACGGGGCATTGATGGCTGCTGAGGTCGGTGCGCACTTCTCGGGTATGGAGTTCTCGAACGCCTACGCCATCGTTCCGGCGGGGTCGACCGTCACCAAGACCGCCTACTACGGCTACGCGACGTTCTTCCACGCCGACGGTCGCATCGTCGAGGGCGCCGGTTCCATGAAGGGGCGTTCGGTAATCGCCCGAACGTTGTTGTCGGAACCGGTGTTTGCGCAGCTCGATCGTGCCGACGCGGAAGTGCAGCGAAAGATGCGGCTCGGTCAGCCGAACTTCTTCCTGCAGTTCGACCGTCGTGGCATCGACCCATTCACCGACAGGTTCGAGGTCGACCTGCTCGCCGAAGGAACAGTCCGCGGCACGGGCGGAATCGACATCGTCGACGAGGATTGCGCGACGAGTGTCCCCGGTCTGTACGTCGCTGGTGATGCAGCGACGCGCGAACGTATCTGCGGTGGCTTCACCGGTGGCGGCAGCCATAACTCGGCATGGGCGATGTCGTCCGGTTCGTGGGCAGGCCGAGGCGCGGCGCGATTCGCGCGGTCGTCCGGCAGTTCGACGGTGGCAACTTTGCACGGCGCGGGGCGTACCGCACTCGAACCCGCGCGCGGTGGACTGACCGCCACAGATGTCATTGCCGCCGCGCAGCACGAACTGATCCCGTTCGAGAAGAACTACCTGCGACACGGCAGTCGCGTCACCGCCGCTCTTGGTGAGCTGAACTCGTTGTGGGACAGGGTCACCAGCGAACTCGGCGGCAGCACAGGTGATGAGAAGGTCCGCGCGCGGCAGGCCGCTGCCATCACGGCGGTCGGGCGGTGGATGTACGAATCGACGTTGGCACGCACAGAAAGCCGCGGGATGAGCAAACGCGAAGACTACCCGGAGATCGATCCCGGCCAACGCCATCACGTTTACACCGGCGGGCTCGACTCCGTCTGGACTGCATCGACGTCCCCGGTGAGTGGAATTGCCCGCACCGGCCGAGTGCTCGGCGCGGCGTCATGATCGAGATCGTGCTCGCCGACGCCTGCATCGGGTGCGACAAGTGCGTCGACGCGTGTCCCACCAACGTCTTCGACCGGACCGAATCCGGGATCCCCACGATTGCACGGCAATCCGACTGCCAGACCTGCTTCATGTGCGAGGCCTACTGCCCGACGGACGCGCTCTATGTCCATCCCGAATCGAGTCCCCTCCCCGACGATCGCGTGATCGACCCGAGCCACATCGGCCGCTACCGGGAGAAGCTCGGGTGGGGCAAAGGCCGCGCCGCCGGAACTCTCGTCGCGGTCGGACCGCCGATCCCACACGGAACACCACCCCCTCGACTCGTCGAGTCCTGACGTTTACTACCGAAAGCGATTCATTTTCCATGCGCACATTCACGATTGCCGCTGCCGCGGTCCTGTCCGCGGCAGCACTCGTCGTATCGGGCTGCAGCTCCGACCATTCCGGTTCGGCAACCCGTACGAACATCGACACGCTCCGCATCGGCACGATCGGGTCGGGCAACGTCCTCACCGGCCCGCTCGGCTTCGCCCATTCCCGCGGGGCGCTGGTATCTGCCTTGCAAGACCAGGGCGTCGAGAACGTCGAAATCTTCAGCTTCCCCAACGGACCCGACCTCAACCAGGCTCTGGTCGCAGGTGAACTGGACGTCGCCAACTACGGCGATACCCCTGCACTCGTCGCCCGTGGCAGCGGCTTGAAGACGCGTCTGCTCGCCTTGAGCGCGTTCAACAACAACGCCGGTGTCGTCGCGAAGGATCCAGCGATCCAGACGTTGAAGGACCTGGCCGGCAAGAAGATCGGTGTACCATCCGGGTCGTACATCGACCGCTACCTGCAAGGTGCGTTGCAGGAGCAGGGCATTCAAGCGGAATTGATTCACCTGTTCCCTGCCGATCAGGAAGCGCCGTTGAACTCCGGCGAGATCGACGCGGCGGCGTTGCCTGACGTCAACCCATCGGCATCACTACATGCGTTCCTCGCCAAAGGCTTTCACCAAGTCGACTCCGTCTACGACAACCACCCGAACCTGGCAGGCACAAGCGCGTCCGTGAGCAGTGACGACTTTCTATCGTCGCATCCCGACTTCGGCGCAACCTGGCAGCAGGTACTCGTCGACGCCGAGAAGTACGCGAAGGACCACTGGGACGACTACGTCAACTACGAAATCGGGTCGTCGAAATTTCCCGCCGACGTCGTGCGAGCGGCCGCGCGCCCGGAGACGGTTCCGACCGAGCCGTTCCCCGCAGCGGGAATCGCGCTGCTGACCGGCACCAAGCAGTTCCTCGTCGACGGCGGCAAGATCCGCAGCGATTTCTCCCTCGACGAGTGGCTGTATCGACCCGAAGCAGCTCAGGGCTCGTAGCGCGACACAGGGCGATATGACGCACGTCACCAATTTATGGAGGTAAGCCTTAGCTTAGTAAGCTACCGCTCGTGAGCACTTCCGGAGGGCCCGACCTCCGAAAAGACTCACGAGGCCGAAGGCCGGATAGGAGACACGGACGTGAGTGCGCCAAGGACCCCTCGACCGCGAACTCCGCGGTCGCAGTGGAATCGCAAGAACCCCTACGCGGCGAACGTTCTCGCTAACCATCGGCTCTCGGGACCCCAGTCGCACAAAGAGGTACGCCACTACGAGTTCGACCTCGGCGACAGCGGACTGACCTACGAGGCCGGCGACGGGATCGGCGTTCGCCCGATGAACTGCCCAAGCCTGGTCACTGCCCTGATCGATCGCCTCGGCGTCCCCGCGGGGACGTCGGTGACCGACAAGGCCGGAACCCGCACACTGTTCGATGCCCTCACCGAGTCCTACGAAATCTCCACACCCTCACCCGACCTGATCGACGAGATCGCGCAGCGGACGGGTGATGCCGAACTCGTGCATGTGCTTTCCACCGAAGATCACACCGCGCTCGACGCCTGGCTGTGGGGCAGGGACGTGCTCGACCTACTCCAGATCGACGAGACTCTTACGATCGATCCCGCCGAATTCGTTGCGCTGCTTCGGCCTCTGCAACATCGGGTCTATTCGATCTCGTCCAGTCCCCTCGCGCACAGCGGGACCGTGCACGCGACCGTTGCCAGCGTCAGGTACCGCCATGCCGAGCGCAATCGCAGCGGCGTGTGCTCGACCTACCTCGCCGACCGGGCCGGAAAAGGCAGTACCGCAGGGATATTCGTCTCCAAGAACAACTCGTTCAGGTTGCCGACCGACGACTCCGTTCCGATCGTCATGATCGGTCCCGGAACAGGCGTCGCACCGTTTCGCGCCTTCCTCCACGAGCGTCGCGCGACGGGTGCGACGGGATCCAATTGGCTGTTCTTCGGCGATCAACGTCGCGCGCAGGACTTTCTCTACGAAGAGGAACTCGACGAACTGCGACGTGACGGCGTGCTCGACCGCCTCGACCTCGCGTTCTCGCGGGATCAGTCCGAGAAGGACTATGTGCAGCACCGGATGCGCGAAAACGGCAGGGACCTCTACGACTGGCTGCAGAAGGGCGCGCATCTCTACGTTTGCGGCGACGCAACCCGGATGGCCAAGGACGTCGACGAAGCGCTGCACGACATCGTCGCCGAACACGGCGGCATCACCCCGGACCAGGCCGAAGACTACCTGGACGCGTTACGACGAGAGAAGCGCTACGTCCGCGACGTGTATTAGGCCGGCTGCGCCTTCTGTGCGCTCTTGGTGACCCACTGTTTACGTTTCGAGCGAGGCGCTGAAACACGCTCGCACGACGGTATACAGCTATGGATACCGAACTGGACACCGAGCCTGGCAGTCTCCGCGAGCAGGCCTATCGGGAGTTGCGACGCCGTCTTATGGCCGGCGAACTCACTGCGCGCACCCGTCTGGTCGAGACCCGGGTAGCCGAACTCATCGGTGCTTCGCGAACACCCGTGCGCGAGGCTCTCGTTCGGCTGCATGCCGACGGCATGCTCACCAGGGAGGCCGACGGCTACTACCCCGTCATTCCCGACCTTGCTGGTGTCCGCGATCTGTACGAGCTTCGAATCACCCTGGAACTACAGGGAATAACTCGACTGATCGATAATCCTCATCTGCGCTACGACGTCGAGATTCTCGAGCGGCTTCGCGACGACTGGCTCGACCTCCGGGCAGCGCCGCCCGAACCAGGCCCCGACATCGTCCTGCTCGACGAGGACTACCACATTCGTTTGTCCTCAGCTGCAGGCAATCCCGCCCTCACCCGGGCACTTCAGGCTGTGAACGGCCAGATCCGGCTCGTTCGCATGTACGACTACGCGACCGAAGAACGCGTGTCGACCACGATCTCCGAACACCTCGAGATCGTCGACCTGCTTCTCACCGAAGATCTCCCGGGTGCGCGCTCGGCGTTGCATCAGCACGTCGGATCGTCATACGACGTCGTCGAAGAACGAGCAGCCCATGCGGTCACAGCGCATGCGCTCGGTCGTCCTGTACTCAACTAATCGCTTGTTCTGAAAGGTCTTGCCATGACTGCTGTCGCAGAAGTCACCGATACCGAGGCCGCCCCAGCGGCGCTCACCGAAGAATACGAAAACGTTCCTGTCCCCCAGTCGGCACGCCGCAGCCTCGCGTCAGTCTCAGCGGTGTGGATCGGTTTCCCGATGATCCTGACCTGCGCCGTATTCGGCGGTTTGGTCGTCTACTCGCTCGGCTTCTGGAAAGGCATGCTGGCCATCGCGCTCGGCAATGCCGTCCTGATGGCCTATGTCGGGTCGCTGAGCTACGTCGCCGGAAAAACCGGAAAGAACTTCGCGCTCACAGCAATGGAGACGTTCGGTAAGAAGGGCTACGTCATTCCGTCCGGCTTTCTGGCGACGATCGTCATCGGCTGGTTCGCCTTCCAGACCGGGCTGACCGGGGCGATACTCGCGGACACGATGCAGTGGAGTGAACGGTGGACCACCTTCGCCGCCGGCATTGGTTATGTCGCGATCACGCTGCTCGGAATCAGAGCACTCTCGGTCATCGGCGTCATCGCCGCGCCGCTCTTCATTGTGCTCGGCGCGACGGCAATCGTTCTTGCGCTGCAAGATTCGAGTCTTTCCGAAGCTGTCAGCTACAGCGGCGGAGCCGGATTGACAGCGATGAGCATGGGTGCAGCGGTGACCTTGGTGATCGCGTGCTTCATCGACTCGGGCACCATGACGTCGGACTTCACCAGATGGTCGCGCAACGGCAAACAGGGCTTCCTGGCCGCATTCTCGGCGTTCCCGATCGCCAACGGAATCGCATTGTTCGTCGGCGGCCTGATCGTCGCGCTCGGCGCAGCGACCAATCCCGGTACCAACGGAGGCAACTTCCTCGGCACGTTGATCGACCAGGGCGGGCTGCTGGTCCCGCTCGCCGTGGTCTTCGTCTTCGTCAACCTCGGTTCGGTGTGCGCGCACTGCCTGTACAACGGTGCAGTCGGCTGGGGTCAGCTCAGCGGCAACAAGATGCGACCGCTAACCCTGATACTCGGCGCGGTCGGCGTTGCGCTCGCAGTCGCGGGCATCTGGTCGCACTTCGAGCAGTGGCTGAACCTGCTCGGTGTCATTGTTCCGCCGATCGGCATCGTCATCATTCTCGATCAGCTTGTGTTGCCACGCTTCTGGGGTTCGGCACGCGCGGAGGCGTCGCTTCGCTGGCCACCGTTCGCGGCGTGGGCAGTCGGCTCGGCTGCAGCGTTGACGAGTCATGAATATGCGCCGTGGCTGTCGGACGCTCTCGTCGGAATGATCGTCGGTGCACTAGCTTTCGTCGGCTTCAGCTACGTGCTCCGGACTCGCACGGTGGAGGTCGTAAAATGAGTTCCCTCGGTTCTGTAGATGCGAAGCCCTACAAGTGGCCCTACGACGGACCCATCGATCCAGCCGCGACCGCGGTGATCAACATAGATTGGCAGGTCGACTTCTGCGGCGTCGGTGGCTACGTCGACGCGATGGGTTACGACTTGTCGCTGACCCGAGCAGGTTTGGAGCCGACCGCACACGTGCTGAAAGCTGCGCGCGCAGCGGGACTGCTGATCATTCACACGAGGGAGGGGCACCGTCCCGACCTGTCCGACCTGCCGCCGAACAAGCGGTGGCGATCAGCCCAGATCGGCGCGGAGATCGGCAGTTCCGGCCCGCAGGGTCGGATACTCGTTCAGGGCGAACCAGGTTGGGAGATCGTTCCCGAAGTCGCTCCGCTACCTGGTGAACCGATCATCGACAAGCCGGGTAAGGGCGCGTTCTACGCCACCGATCTCGACCTGGTGTTACGTACCAACGGAATTCGCAACATCATCCTGACCGGCATCACGACGGACGTGTGCGTTCACACCACGATGCGTGAGGCGAACGATCGTGGCTTCGAGTGCCTGATCTTATCCGACTGCACCGGCGCAACCGATCCCGCGAACCACGCGGCAGCGTTGCACATGGTCACCATGCAGGGCGGTGTGTTCGGAGCGGTCGCATCGTCGGCAGAGTTGTTGGCTGCTTTCGGTTAGTTGTTCGGCTAGTTACAGCTTCACTTCACGGTCGTAGTAGAACTCGCGGACATCGGCATCGAGTATCGCGGCACCCTGGTCGCCGTCGGTGCCCGATCCTCGGAAGTCCGCGAGTTCTGCGACGGTCGCCCACCGTTCGAAGATATTGATGCGGTCGGCGTCGAGCAGATCGGCCGTCAGGGAGAAGTCCAGACACCCCGGGGCAACACGAGCGAGTGCAACCACTTCGCGGCAGGTATCGAGATAGGCCTCCCGACCTGCGGGATCGACACGAAGATGTCCGGCAACGATGATCATGCGGGTGGTCCGTCCTGTTGGGAATGTCTGGTTCCATCCCTACCGCAAAGCGGTCAACGATGCATTGGTCGCGTAGATGAGACTCTGATCGGTTTCGCGTAAAATTCTGGGCGAGTCTCGATCGGACTCGACCATCGCATCCACCGGAATCTCCCAGGCCTGTTCGCCCGTGCGGATGTCCGTCGCACGCAGAACGTCGTCGACTGCGACGACGTTTCGTCCATCGAACGCATATCCTTCCGAACTGCGCGTCTCGTGCGTCCACAGCCGGTTACCTGTACGAGCGTCGACACCCGAGACGGTTTGGTTTTGTTGTCCGCGAACCAGAACGACGTCGCCGAACAGTCCGATGGCCGTGCCGTTCGGCCTGTCGCCATCGGGGTCGGAAACCAGCAACGAACTGGTCCATAACTTTTCGCCACTACGCCGATCGAAGCCGCTGTCGCCGACGATGATCGGCACCGAGTCGTCCGTCGGCTCGGCCTCTTCGAGGCTCTGTGTAAAGCGCTGCTGCGTGCTGATCACAACCTCGCCGGAGGAATCTAGAAGGTCGACGCCTTTCACGCTGTAGTCGTCGCAGTCGAACTTGACCCGCTGCAGCAGGTCGCCTGCGAAAGTCACGTCCTCGGAGCAGTCGGGATATCCAGCGGTCCAGGTCTGCGTACCCGATTCGAGCTCGAATCCCGCTGCCGCACGGCCGAGATCGATAAGCCCAGCACCGTTCTTCGTTGTGATCGTCTTCCCGAATGCGATTTCCTCCCAGCCCGCCCCGCTGTCGAATGCATTCGACCAATAGGCATCCGGGTCGTCCAGCGTTCCAGCATGCACTCGGACGTCGTTGTCTTCGACGTTGCCCTCGATCGTGTAGACGTGGTCGTCGAGGGTGTCGAGCCCGAAAATGTCCCATTCCGTGGGGGTTCGAGTGACGGTGCCATCCGACAGATCGAACGTCACAAACGTCTGATCGTCTTCGAAGCTACTCGAGTAGCACACGAACTTGCCGGCCGCCGGGCGCTCGCTGCAACCGCCGATCTTGCCAGCGTCGGCCTGCCACCGGACCGAACCATCGTCCGCGTCAACGCCGATCATCGTGGCGCGGTCGAACTCCCCGGTGCGTTGATTCGGTAAGCCGGCCATGGCCACCAGGACATCGCCGAAGTCGGCGAAACCTGCTTCCCCAGAATCGAACTGGGTTGGGACGGTCGGGTTTCTGAACGCCGCGTACTTGTGATCGAGTAACGTCGGTGCGTCGAGCGTCCACGCGATACCCGGCGCGGCGTCGCTCGTTCCAGGTATGTGAGTTGTGGCGGGTCGACCGTCGACGGCAAGCGCGTACGAGACACTGACAACAGCCGCTGCGATCGTGAGGGCTGCGGCCGTCGCCGCTGCCAACAACGCCAGCTTGGTTCGGTCCGGCATGGTGATCACAGTTGGAATCCCGGTGCGGTGGCTATGGTCTCGAGTTGTTCGAACGTCAGCAAGGTCCCGGAGCCGCTTGTACTGAGTCTGATCTCCACTCCGTTGGGGTATGTGACGGCGATCGATCGATGGCGTCGAGTCTCGGCCGCACCGTCCGATCCCATGGAGACAGATGTCGATTCGCTATCGTCGTAAGTGATCGCCGAGCCGTTGGACAGGAACTTCGTGGCGTCCGGCGCGCTATCGAAGCTGGGGTCGTATTCATCAGGTGCCGTGGGTAACTCGTTCCCACCGGTGATGCTCATATCAATATCACCTTCGAGCCCGGGCGGCGTGATCGCCAAGCTGAAACACGCAGCGTTGTCGTCGTGATTGCCCAATTGCAGCGATCCGATCGGGCGATCGAACACCACTCCCTCGATCGGTGCACGCTGCCAGTACTCGTTCAGCGCGGAGTTCAGCCGCTCCAAGTCTTGCCGAGTCAGATTCAACGCCCTCGATTCCCCGCCGTTGGAACAACTTACGGGCAACGGTCCCGTCTCCGGCGGTATGGGCGCAGTGACCCGGATGCCGGGTGTGAGAACGAGAGACGTCAGCTCGTCGACAGTCAGCGGTAGTTCACCGCTGTACTGCTGTTCGGCACGCGGTTCGGCCAGTGGCCGTGCGTCGGTCACGTTGGCATAGACCGACGTTCCGTCCGGCAGATAAGCGTTTGCGTTGCGAGACAACGCCCGACGACCGTCGCTTTCGGTCCACGTGTCATGGATGTCGACGATTGCTCCGTCCGGAAATGCTGTGCGGCTGGTTATTTCACCCGCAACACACGGCGGCGGACTCTGCTGGCTTTGCTGTACCTGAACCGACAGACTTCCTTCGACAGTGCCGCGACGAAGGTCGCCGTACGCCGATGTCGATCCACCGAACTCCGTGTCCGAGTACTCCGGCGGTATCTGCGACGGGTCAGGCGCCCAGATGGGACCGAACAGCAGCGACTGAGTCGGACTTGCAAAGCGCAATTCGACCGGCGTCTTGATTGCCGACTTCAGCGCGTCCGACATGGCCACTGCTTTCTTCGCTGAAAACCAGGGGAATTTCGGATTGTCGTAGGTGTCCATTCCGCCGAAGGTCGCGAACCCGAACAGTTCCCCGGTGTCCGGCGGCTCGACGGTGTCACATCCCGGGATGTCGGTCGGATACGCCGGAGGCGATGTGACGATCGTCGGCGGCGGTTCGAATGTCTCCGTTGTCGTGAGCGGCGTGATCCTCGGAAGCGAGACCGTCGCGGGTTGATCGTCAGCTGGCAGGTTCGCAAGTGCGACGACCGTTATTGCGACAGCAACCACCGACACCCCCGCCAATGCGTATGTCCATCGCCGCGTCCTGACTTCGGCTGCCTCACGGTCCACGTCGCCTCCCCCTGCCCGCTCCGTGATTGGAGCGTGCGTCCCGCTACGCCTGTCGTGGGCACGCAGGCGATCGTTACTCCGCTCTCGACGGTGTCTCGAGGTGGTATCGATCTTGGTTCGCGGGGTTAGATTCGGACATTCAGACGCGTACGGTCGTTAGCTATGCGAAAGTCACGAGATCTATTCAGACGGCTGGCCATAGGATTCGCGACCATCTTTGCAGTGTCGGGCCTGATGTTGGCGTCCGTTCCAGCGGCGTCCGCTGCACCGGCCGCTACCCCATTTCAGTTGCAGACCTTCGTTTTCGCTGATCTTCCTACGCCGATCATCGGCGCGTCATCGGGATTCGAACCGGGTACGGCGACGCTGTCGATACTCAACCAGTTACCGGATCGACCCGTGACAGCCGCCGTCTCGGTGCGCTGGATCAGCCTCGGAACCGGCATCTCCGGCGTGGCATTTTTCCCGACCCTCGCAGGTGCACCGACTCCTCCGGTCACGATCAAACCCGGCGTCGGTCAGGTGATTGCGACCATCGAGGGTGGGTTGTACCCAGGATTCGGGACGTTCTTCGTTCCGTGAGCACGTAGCGAGGTCAAGCGCTGGGCGGAACGCGCCTGATCCGAGCGGCGAAGTCGTCCAATGCGCGAAGCACGTCATCTGCCTGCCACACCCGATTGCGCGCTCGCTGCGCTCCTGACCGCAGCACTCCACATTCGACCAACCTGTCGATAGCTCGTTGCGCTGCAACGTCAGTGACCCCGAACTGGGATGTCACATACGAGTTGTTGATTACGGGTTGGCCGATCACAGAATCGGCGATCCGCCATGCGACCGAATCTCGGCGTGCCGTCAGTCGATCGTTGAAGGAGTCTCTTACTGCTCGAAGGTCGTCGACCAGCCTTCGGCCGCTGCCGATTGCGAAGAACACCGCGTCGACGAATTGCCGAACAATCGGTTCGACATCGCCCTGACGAAAGTGGTCCAGCGCGCCAAAGTAGTCGGCCGTATTCGTCAGCAGCCCAGCCGATATCGGCACGGTGACGCGTTCGGTCAGTCGCCGATTGCTCAACATGGCATGAACGAGAGCGCGCCCAGTTCGTCCGTTCCCATCCGTAAACGGATGAATCGTCTCGAACTGTGCGTGCACAATCGCTGTGTGCGCGATTGATGGCACATCGTCCCTGTCGGCGAACGCGATCAGGTCTTTCATTGCGCGACTGACATGTTCGTGATGCGGCGGCACGAATGCCGCGCGATGCGGACCGATATTGCTGCCCCCGATCCAGACCTGCTCGGTTCGCCAACGCCCGGCGTTTTCAGGATCGGAGTCTTCCATCAGTGCGCGGTGCATCGCGAGCACTGTTTCTTCATCGACGACCTCACTCAACGCGAGGGCGGCTTCCATCGAACGCACGTTGCCGGTGACTATGCGCGCGTTGCGATTCGAATGCTCACCGAGCTCGGCTAACGCCAACTGACGAGCGCCAACGGTGAGGTTCTCGATTTGCGACGATGCAGCGCTTTCGGTTCGCAACAGGACCGCGCTCATCGGGCCCAATTGAGCTGCCGCACCCAGCGTGTTCGAGATACTCGTATCGAATCGGACCAGTTCCTGAGCGGCCTCTTCGGCCTCGGCGGTCAACGCGGGTGGCAGGGAAACGGCCGCGCCCGCAATCTCCGGCAACACGGCAGCGAGATATGGCCCGGCATGACGCCGTTGCTGAGTCCGAGAAACGTATCCCGCGGCACTCGTCCAGGGCCGCTCCTCGAAGGTGACCGGCGGCCATGGGGTCACAACATTTGCCATCACGACATCTTACCAAACTTTATGCCCCTAAGGTTTGGTAAGCGATGCGTTACCAAACCATCGAGTGCATTGCTTTACAGGCTCACACGACCGATTCGACCTGAACACCTATGCGGTCGGCGCGCAGCAATCGTTCCAATTGGCCGCCGCTGATGATGCGGATCCGCTGACCCAACCGCAGCCGCTCACGGACCGCAAACAATTTGCGCCCCTCGAATTCGCTGAGCGCTCCACGGACCGGTCCGCGAACGATCAACGTCGTCGTGTCCCCCACCGCGCTCTGCACCTGTGCGCCGGCATTTGTGACGAGCGTCGTGGCTTCGGCGCGAGTGAGCCTGTCGAGTTTGCCGGTGAACACAACCTTTTGTCCCGCAATGGTTCTCGGCGCTCGTCCAGCGCTCAGGCTAACGTCCCGTAGCGACGACAACGCCGCACTGGCATCGGAAGCATCGAGATACTTCTTCGCGCTTGCGGCTGTGGCGTGCCAGATCCAGCATTTGAGGTCGTCTGCGACTTCGAGTTGTCGAATCCCATTGATCTTGCTTGCGTTGAACACCTCGCCGGTCAACAGTGTGCAGGCGAGCAGACCGAGTTGAAAGACGTCTTCGGCGGGTCCCCACCGGTGGCTCGACCACACACTCTTGGGTGTGTATGCGGGTGTAAAGGCTGTCACTTGAGCATGTTTCGGATCCAGCGTCATACGGGTGATGCCGAAATCGCCGAGCACCAGCTGGCCGGCGCGCAGGTAGACATTCGCGGGCGTCAGGTCACGGTGGGTGATGCCGACGTTGTGCATACGGCCCAGTAATTCGAGGACGCCCGCTAGCTCCTTGCGGACGCGAATTTCGTTCCACGGCAGCTGGTTGTTGTCGACCGCGTCTGCGATCGTTCCTTCGTCCATGAACTCGAAGATCAGCACATGACGGCGGGACTGTGCGCTGCCGCGACCGGTCGAGCTGACGAACGAATCGAGCAGCTGGACCGCACGATGGTTGCCGCGCACGATCTTTCCGAAGAATGCCTCGCCGTGCCAATCGACCGCGCTTTGGCAGACCTTGAGGCACACCCGATTTCCGCGCCGCTTCCCGTCACGCGACATCCGATACGCCGAATACGCCTGGCCGAAACCGCCTTCGGCAATGGCGGATTCGACTTGATAGGCGTCGCCGATGTCGTTGTAGACGAGCTGCCCGGACCGCAGCGGACGGACCTTCACCATCCGCCAATACTACGACCGAGACCGGGCTTCAGGACCTTGGTTCGAGGATGACAACCGGGATGTCGCGGTCCGTACGGCGCTGGTACGAGGCGTAGGACTTGTAGGCCGCGACGACCTGTGGCCGCAATTCGGTCTTCTCTGCTGCGGATGCGGTGCGCGCACGCATCTGCCGCGTGGTGCCCTCGATGACAACTTCGACGTTGGGTTCGGCGACGAGGTTGCGGTACCAGTCCGGATGCCGGTCGTCGCCACCTTTCGACGCGATGACGATGGTCCGGTTCTCGTCGTGGATCGGTGCCGTCAGCAGGCACGACCGCTGCTGACCCGACTTGCGGCCGATCGTGCGCAGCTCGACCACTGGCATGCCGCTCACGCTCGACAGCACTCGGCCGCCGGTGATGCCGCGAATTAATCGGTGTCCGAGATTCATACCCTTCACGCTGAGATCCATCACTTTTTCTTGGAGCGCCATCGAGGGGCCTTTCGTCGGATTTTCGATACAAGGCGTATGCGGTACCGAGAGTACCGTGTTATTGGAAATTCGACTGATTCTGTCGGTACCCCGCACTACCGTCGACAGCAACACCGAAGCCCGACTCCGCAGGCTTCGTCTCTAGATGGGGGCACCATGGCCGACGTTGCGAGTTTCGACCACGAAGTTGCCCATGCCTGGACGCTGTTTAGGCGGCAGCTCGCCGACCGCGTTGCCTCGATGGTCGATGACGACCTACTTGTGGTCGAGACAGCCTTCGAGCAGGGCGGACCGTGCGTTCAGTTCCTCGGCTGGGGTGGTGGCCTCGTGCGCTGCGAAGTGCCGTCGAACGCGTTCCTGCCTGAAAGTCGTCAGCTGAACGACGGTGACGAGGCTCTGCTCGTGCAGCTCGGTTGGCAGCTGCCCGCGTCGGGTCCACAGGGCTCACCGGCATTTTTCGCGGACTTCGACGCCTCAGCCGCCGACAGGATGGCCATCATGGCCGTTCGCGCCCTACGCGAGATTTGGAATGTGTCGCATCCGGCGTTCATCCGAGTCGTTGTAGGCAGCGACGACGTCACGTCGGCGTTGGGCGTCCCCGCAGCAGTCACCGAACCGGCTGGTTTGCCGCCCCTCGCCGCCATCCCTGCGTGGGATCAGAAGCATCTCCGATCGCTGGTCGACCAGACGTTGGCAATCCACAATGTGCCGGCCGAACGTGACGACGACGGCGATGCGTTCGTCTACGTCAACAACATGGTGCTGTTCACGTATGTTCATCCGGACACGCCCGAGGTCGAACTGTGGGCACCGATCGTGCACAAGGTCGGGAGCAAGGCCCGCGCTGCGGTTGCGATCCTCGACCTGAATCGTCGTTGGCAGTACATCCGCTTCACGTTCACCAAAGACCGTGTCCACGCCACCATCGATATCTCCGGCTATCCCTTTGTGCCGCAGTTCTTTCACGAGATGGTCGACCATTTCTGCCGGTTCCTACGCTCGGTCGACGCCGAGCTCGCGCGCGAGTTGGGTGGCGAATTGTGTTCGATGGACGAGGATTTCGTCAGCCCCGAGGTCTCGTCGACGGATCCGCTACCCGCGCCGCTGTTGGCGATACTCGAACTCGATCCGGAAGGATTCGGGCTCGACCCCGCGATCGTGGCGATGGCCTGCGGCGACGACAAGGACACCGCGTCGGCCTATCTGCAGATCTGTACCGAGCAGGTCGGTAGCTGGCGCGAATCGGCATTGGTTGCGCGCCGTCACGCAGATCTCGACGAGGCGCGGTCGTGCGATCACGAGGCCAACGCGTGGAGTCGAACGTCGGAATCTCTCGCCGCGGCAATGCGATTGCTCACGCAGCCGATCACGCACGAACGGATCGGACGGATTCGCACGCCGCGCCAGTTGGAGCTCTTCCCCAACCCGGCCGAACAGACATTGTTCGACGAACCCAAGTAGGCGTCCTCTACTATCCGTTGACGATGGTTTGACGCTCCACGTGGGAGCGACGGTGGCAACAGGCAGAGGTGGGAACAATGGTGGACAGCGCAGTATCAGGTCGTGTCGTGAAGTTCGACGAGGTTCGGGGGTATGGATTCATCGCCCCGGACGCAGGCGGTGACGACGTCTTTCTGCACGTGAACGACCTGCAAGTGGACAAACGCCTTGTCGGTGCCGGCGCGAGAGTCATATTTACGATCGAAGAGGGCGACCGCGGACTGAAGGCGGCCGGAGTCCGCCTGGCGTCCGGGTCCGCCGAGGTCGTGAAGGAACCGCCGGCACAATCCAATCGCACCTTCGACGACCAGGATTACCTCGACACATCCGAGGTCCTGACGATCGGCGAGTTCCTCACCGAATGCACCGAAGCAATCCTGGAATCAGCGCCATCCGTCACCGGCGCTGACATCGTGCAGATTCGGCAGGCGTTGGCGCGAAAGGCCAAGGCGCACGGTTGGATCGACTCCTAGTTCGTTATTCGAAGTCGAACTCGTCCTCGTCCGGATCTACTTCGGACACCGTGATCTTCGAGATCGGAAAGTCCTCGTAGCGGTCCGTTGTCACGCTCCACGCGGTGACGACGCCATCGTGCAAGCGAGCACTGTGAACGACATGCACTCGATCACCGACCTCGATACACGCGACGTGTCCGGTGGCGAGGCTCGTGATCGCATTGTTGGTTCCGCGCCCGCGGAGAGAGTTGTAGTACTCGAACCGATGTCCCTCCGTACCAAGAGATTCCGCGGTTGTCGCGACGAGGTGAGCGGCGTGGCGGGCGGGGTCGGCGTTCGGGATGACCAGAAGGTCGGTCGGCGGTGGGTCGATCGTCGCGTCAACTTCGGTGGTGCTCGATAGCTGCACGGTTCGGGCGTTTTCGTCCATGATCGGGGAATAGCCGGCGGCGCGTAGTTGCGCCAACGTCGTCGCTGCATCAGCGCGTGACGCTACGACGGTCGGCGCTAGCTGGGAGAGCTCCAGCTTCGAAAGCTTGCGGTTGCCAACAAGTTCCAGCAACAGCGTGGGGTCGTCGGCGATCACAGCGGATCCAAGTTCGACGACGCGCATACTTCCGTGAGTCCGCGCGACGTCGGTGATCATGTATTCGAGCGCCTGCGGCAGGGTTGACTCAGCTATGGCGCGCAGGCCGTCCAGCAGTTCAAGGCTCGTCGCACCTGCGTCGAACGCGGACCGGATGCTGTCGGGCGTGAACCGCCACATCGTCGCTCCGCCTTGGGATTCGCGGTTCGCGACACTGTCCAGGAAACGTGAGAGGTCACTTGCCGGTGGCCCGAATACGACAGCCGTGAGGTCGGCGCCGATCACAGCAGAGGAGTGCGCGCCCGAGAACAGCGCCTCGACCGTCGGGCCGACGTCGCCCTTCAGCAACGCTCGACCAAGCGATGTCAGCGCACCGAGCGCGATGACACCGAGTAGCTCGGCTTCGCGGGCAATCGCAGTGAGTACGTACTCGACGCCATCATTGGGCAGGGTCGGAGATAGCCAGAACAGCAGCGGAAAGACATCGTTGATCGATCCTGCGCCATGGCCGGGCTCGACGTCCTCTAGCGCGCTGAAAAGATTGTCGCGCAACTGAATATAGATGGCACCCTGACCGATGTCGTCGCCGATCTTGGGGTCCGACAGCATTGCGAACTGCGAATCAAACCACTTATCCAAGACCGCTGCGGCTCGTTCCTGGGCCGTCGACTCCAACCACACGGCAGCGCCGGGGCCGGGTACCAAACCCTGATCGTCCTGCAGCAGCTGCGACTTCTTGGTCCTCCGCTTCGGCGGCGGCGGAGGCTCGGTGGCGACCAGAACGCCCAGTGCAACAGCGAGTTCCAAGGCGAGCGTCACCTGATCGATGTGCGCGTCGCTATCTTTGGCGAGCGCGCGGATCGTCCGAACTCCGATCGCACCCGACTTGATCAGCGGAATCTTCTCCGCCGTAGCCGAATTCAGCACGATCTGGATCAGTTCGAGGAGACGAAGCAGGTTGCTCGCGGCTTCTGCGTCGAGATGCGAAGTTTCGACCGGGTAGGGCGCGAAGGTCGGCGGATCTGGATGGAACGGCAGTCGCTGCTCACCGCGCAAAGCCAATGCGACCTCGACGGGCATGGTGGCGAAGCCGTCGTAGTCGGCCCATAGCAGTCCGCGTGCGACGGCCCATTCGCCGGGCTTCGGGTTGTCGGTGGTTCCATACGAGCCGGTGAGGGTCCGCGAGTAGACGACGGGAGTGCCGTTGGTGGCGCAGTCGAGGATCAGCAGTCGGTCGTCCTCGGGTGCCGTATCGACAAGTCGGCGAACAGCTTCCGGGTCGCGTAGGAATCCGCCGATGCGAGCCATCACCTCGGGGAGCGGTCCGTCGCCGCGGAGATGCAGTTTCGTGGCGACGCTGCGCAAGGTTGCCAGCGTTGCCTGCCCCAACATCGTGCGGACAGGTACGCCGAGTCGAGTTCCAACTACGGGGAAGGTGCGTGGCGTTACAAGTTCGCCGTCGGACGTCGGCCAGACGAGCAGGTGCTCGTGGAGATGGTCTATCGAGCGTTGGACTGCCTCTGGTTCGCCGTCCAGCAGAGCGGCGACGTTTTCGACGGTCACCTTGCGTTGGAGCCGATCGGCCAGAGTGATTGCGCCAAGTACCTCGACGTGCGGCAGCGCGATGCGGTTGTAGGCGTCGATGACGGACCCATGGTTGAAAAGTCGGTCGGCGAGCGCGGACATGTGCGAGGGCCACGGCATACGCAAGGCGTCGCGGCGGTTCTCGAGGATTGTCTGCAGCTGGTCCGCATCGAGCGTCGTCAAATAGGCGAGCATCGACTCGACCGTGGCCGCGGGCATGGGTCGACCCTACGCAGAACAGATTGGATGGAACCGATCGCAGCCGACTAGCGTCCAAGATAAAGACACCCATCTGCTGATTGGAGCCTCATGCGATTGCGCGCGTTGACTTTGTGCGGCGCTGCACTCCTGGTTGTGGGGTGTTCCACCACGATGGAGGGGTCGCCAACGGTCAGTTCGACCGAGCCGTCGGCGTTGTTCAATCCGTGCGATATTCCTGACGACGCATTGCGGGCAGCCGGGGTGGATCCGGGGACGGAGAAGGTCGGCATCGCCGGCACGGGGTTCGAGGGGTGGGAGATTTGCAGTTGGGAGGCGGAGTGGTATTTCCTCGGGGTCCTGACCTCGCACAACACTTTCGATGACCTCCGACGGAACAGCGAACTTGCGAACTTCCGCGACGTCGCTGCCGGTTCCCGCGAAGGCTTCACTGCCGTCAACGTCGGGCGAGATGACTCGACATGCAATTTCGGCTTCGCGGTCGAGGGCGGAACTGTCGTCGTGAACATGGCGACGAAGTATTTGATCTCCAAGCCAGAAGAGCCGTGCGAAACCGTGGTGAAACGCGTAGAAGATCTCGATACGCAGCTTCCCCGTTAATTCGAATCCGATCGAATAGGAGAGTCCGTGCCGGAAACAGACGACACCATGCACCTCTGGCAACGTTTGGCGAGGGAGGCTGCCGACGGACGCCTGCGGCTCGAGGAGGGGGTTGCGAATGAAGTCTCGAGCGCGTGCCAGGACCTCATTGCCGGATACCGCCGACTCATTTACGACGCCGGCAACCTTCAGTTGATTCGTGGACTTGGCGATATCGAGTCAGGCCTGCAGCTCGCTGCCAAGCTAAGCAGGAAGGCAGTCGGTGGACATGATGCCCTCATCGACCGACTTGAAGAACACATCACCATCGTCACCATGATCCAACAAACCGTCACGACGGCGGCGGCGAAGATCCAGGTCGAGGAAGACCTCCTCACCAGCCACCTGTCGTCGGTGGACCCCACCCGCTAAGGCTTCCCTCAGTTCCGTCTCAGGTCCCGCTGGCAGAATGGAAGCCGTCAAAGCGGACAACTGAGGGGGAACAACGATGTGAGCGAACCATTCGAAGGCGTGACTGCCGAGGATGTGATGCGGTTTCGGGCCGAGTTCACTCGCTTCATGATGTCGTACCAGTTCGGGATCGCCGAGCTGATGACCAAGATCAATATCCTCAAAGACGAGTTCACCCACATTCACCACTACAGCCCGATCGAGCACGTCACGTCGAGGCTGAAGTCACCGCAGAGTTTGCTCCAGAAGGCGCAGCGCAAGGACAGCCCGATCACGCTCGACGACATTCGCAAGAACATCGTCGACATCGCCGGCGTCCGCATCACCTGCAGCTTCATCAAGGACACCTATCGGATCGCTGACATGCTGACCAACCAGTCCGATGTGACGGTCACCGAGATCCGCGACTACATCGCGAACCCGAAGCCGAACGGCTACAAGAGCCTGCACATTCTGCTCGAGCTGCCGGTCTTCATGAGTGACCGCGTCGAGCAGGTGCCGATCGAGCTGCAGATCCGCACGATCGCGATGGACTTCTGGGCCAGCCTCGAGCACAAGATCTATTACAAGTACGGCGGCGAAGTCCCGGCCGGTCTGACGGACGAGCTCACCGAAGCGGCCGAGGTCGCCAACCGTCTCGACGTCAAAATGGAGCGCCTGCACGAGGAGATCACGCAGGCAAAGGTCGAGTCGCAGTTCGACGAGCAACCGCTGCTGCCGCTGCCCATCGAGCTGCTCGAATCCCTTGCTCAGCGCTACCGCGAGACGTCCTAGCCAAACCCGTAGATCAGCGTGCGCCCATTTGGGTCAGAGTGCATCTAGCAAGCCGCACACCGACCCGAATCGGCGCACGCTGACGTTTGTCCCCCGATCGGGGGACACGAAGTTCAACCCTCGGTAGGCCTAGTAGGCGGACATACATCCATCTCGTTGCGAGAGATAGTTATTGCACACCGGAAAACACCGGAGGCGAAAGCCCAAAATGCAACCGAGACAGGAACTTACGCCATGACGAACACCACGGAAACCCAGACCACCGGCACCGAGACCACCACCACGACCGACACGCAGACCACCACCACGACCGACACGCAGACCACCACCACGACTCGCCGCCGCTTCACCCGCTTCGCCGCGGTCCCGCTCGCCGGTCTCGCAGCCCTCGGAATCGCCTTCGGCGCAACCGGAATCGCCAGCGCTGGCACGATGCCGAGCACTGGCCCGACCATCGCCATGACGATCCACAACACCACCGGCCAGGACATGATCCTGCAGGGCTCCGACAACCCGTACGGCGAGTGGATCCACGGACCCAACGCAGTCCTCGCACCCGGCGCCTCCGAAATCGTCACCGCTACCAACAACGATCCCCGCGGCATCGGCGTCGACGTCACCTACTCACTCCCCGGCGACGCACAGGCCGTCTTCGCCGCCAACAACTACAGCAACGACACGAACACCAGCGGAACCCGGATGACCGGCCGCGACGGTCACTTCTACAGCGTCCACTCCACCGTCGACACCGGATTCCCGACCATGAATGCCGGCTACAGCATCGTCATGAACTGACCACTCCCCCAACGTAACTCAACTCAACCAACTAGGACCTGGCCATGACCACCACGATCACCCTCTACACGTCCGAACCGCCGCACAAGATGGACCGCATCACCGCCGCCTTCACCAAGCTCAACCCGGAGATCGAGGTCGAGGTATTCCGCGCTCCGACAGGCGAACTCAAATCCAAGATCGAAGCGGAGGCACTCGCCGGCAAGATCAAAGCCGACGTACTCCTCGCCGCGGACGCCCCCACCTTCGAGCGTTACAAGCAACAGGGCCGGCTACTGAAGTACCGTCCCGCGGACGCCCGGTTGCTGCACCGCGACCTCGTCGATCCGGATGGCTTCTACGTGGCGACGCGGATCATCCCAACGGTCATCTGCTACAACACAAATGCAGGAGTCCTGGCGCCGCGGTCGTGGAAAGCATTGGCAGAGGCCAGATTCTTCAACCGGATCGCCATCGCCAGTCCGCGCATCTCGGCAGCGTCGGCACACAACACGACGGTCTGGTACGAGACGCCAAGACTCGGACGGCAATGGCTGGAGGCACTTTCGGCCAACCAGCCACGTGTGGCCTACAGCAACTCGTGGGTCGGCGAATTGGTTGCAGCAGGATTGTGCGAGGTCGGCATCGTGACCGATCACGTCGCTCGGGAACTCGTCGCACGGGGTGCTTCGATCGGCATCAGCTACCCGTCGGAAGGTTCGCCCTTCGTCACGCAACCGGTCGCCATCGTCGGGACCACCCAGGTCGCTGATGCCGCCAAATTGTTCGTGAACTTCTTGCTCAGCCAAGAAGGCCAGCAGATCGCGGCCGAACAGCACTATCTGCCCGTCCGACCGGATGTGCAGCCACTCACAGGATTCCCTGGCATCAAGCTACTGCCGCCGTACTCGCGGCCACATACCGCGATCCGAATCGACAGAAAGGAGCATGCACTCGCAAGTTGATCTGCTTTACCTGCCCGAGCCACCCCCGGACTGCCCTCCGGGGGTGGTTCACTGTGTGCTACTTGGGTTCCACGAGCTGGATCTCGAGCTCGACTTGCACTATGTCGCTGAGCATTCCGGGGATCTGCGGTCCGACGCCGAAGTCACTGCGCTTGAACTTGCCCGCCGCGGAGAAGCCCGCGTGTCGGGAGCCCTCCATAAATTCCTGAACCCCACCCCATTCGACGTCGAGAGTGAGTGGCTTGGTGACCGAACCAATGGTGACGTCACCGACGACGCTGAACGTCTCACCGACGAGTACAGGTTCGGTCGCGCGGAACGTCATGGTCGGACGGTTGGCAACGTCGAGGAAGTCCGCTTGACGGACGTGAGCGTCGCGGTCGGCGTTGCCGGTGTTGAACGAGTCGAGGTGGACGACGGCTTCGATGTCAGCTCTTCCGTCCTCGCCGACGACGAACGTCGTCTCGAAGTTGGTGAAGCTGCCGCGCACCTTTGCGATGCCGAGGTGACGGACGGTGAAGCCGATCGAGGAGTGGGCTGCATCGAGCGCCCAGGATCCGGTGGCCAGTACGGTGCTTGTGGAGGTTGTCATGCTCCAAGCCTGCAAGCGTTTGGCCAGGTCAACCAGACCGTGGTGATCCTGGCACTGATAGGGCGAGGATAAGGGTGCCCGGGTTGCGCCTGCTCGAGGCACCATGGATGACGTGGCAAAGTCGGAGTTCGGGCAGTTCCTTATATCGCGGCGCGCGCGTCTGTCGCCGGCCGATGTCGGGTTGCCAGATTCGGGTCGACGCCGCACTCCCGGCCTCCGCCGCGAGGAAGTCGCGGCGATCGCCGGTGTGAGCGTCGACTATCTCGCGCGACTGGAACAGGGTCGCGACACCAATCCGTCGGCCGCCATCCTCATGGCGTTGGGCAAGGCTTTGCAACTCGACGAGGCCGACCGCAACCACTTCGGTTGGCTCGCACTCAAAGCCGATCCGAAAAGCGAGTGCTCGGCCAGTCCCCCTGCGCAAGAACAACTGTCGGCACCGATCGCAGCAGTGCTCGACTCGATGAATCCGGTCCCGGCCTTCGTCCTCGGTCGGCAACTGAACCTGCTCGGCTGGAATCCAGCGTGGGAAGAATTCGCAGAACCGTTGGGACTCTTCGACCCCGAGGCCCACAACAATATCGCCGTGTTCACGTTCGCCGTGCCTGCCGCTCGAAAAGCCTGGCGAGACTGGGACAACGAGGCCGACGTCTATACGTCGCGCCTGCGTTCGGCGATGACACGTTGGCCCGATGACGACGACGTAGCGCACACCATCGGCAGGCTCAAACAGTTCCCCGAATTCATGAAGCGCTGGGACGCGCACGTCGTCGACGCGAAGCCGGCGGGAACGTTGCGCGTCACACACCCACATCGAGGAAGCATCGACATCGCCTACGAGACGCTGGAGATGACGGGTCAGAGCTTGGTCGTGTGGCTGACCGAACGCGGGGCAGTTCGGGCGCCGAGGTTGCGACTGATCGAAGGTCGGGCGAGTAGCGACTGATTAATCAGGTGACTCGGGCCGGGCCGTCGCAATAAATTTGTGTATGCGTAAAAAGACCATCTTTTTCGACCCGGATGTCGTCGAGTTGATCGAATCCTCGATGCGCCACAGCCACCTGACGTTCGACGAAGTTGTGAACGGGACGGTCAGATTGGCGCTCGGCAAGGTCAACCCCTCGACTCCGACTTACGACATGGGTCGACCGACAATCGACGTGGTCAAAGCTCTGACGTATTCCGGACTGCTCGAACACTTCGAATACATGCGCCGCACCAACTGACGGACCGCCCCCGGTCTCGAATAGACCTCAACCCCCAGCTTTCCATTGTCACACCAGTCCCATTACTTTATCTTGACCACATGCACCCCAGTAGAAGCACGTCGCGACGGTTGCTTCGCAACGGGTTGCTTGCTGCCTTGTCCGCCTCGCTGTTCCCCCTGTTCGCGCTGCCAGCGGCTCAGGCGATCCCCGTCGTCATCCCCGCCGGCGCCGACCCGTCCGTGATCCGCGGCGACGACGGACTGTTCTACGCATTCGTGACCTCCGACGATTGGGGCGATGGGAAGGGCATGCACAACGTCGCGATGTTCACCTCCTTCGACCTCGTCGACTGGATGTTCGCCGGCGACGCTTTCGACAGCCGACCCGGTTGGCACGGCGACAAAGGCACCTGGGCACCGGACGTCGTCGCAGAAGACAACGGCTACGCGATGTACTACTCCCTCGGCGACGACGTCAATCCGTGCATCGGCAAAGCAAGTGCACCCGAATTGATCGGACCGTGGACCGACCTCGGCCGAGCTGTGTTCTGCGCCAAAGACGTTGGCATCGGCGGGACCATCGACCCGGCCGTGTGGGACGACGGCACCACCAAGACGATGTACGTCGGCAACTTCCGCGGCATCTACGCGATCGAATTGAACTCCGACGGAACAGCTCCCGAGGGCAACCCCGTGCAGGTCGCAGACGACCGCTTCGAAGCGCCCTACATCTACGAACGCGACGGCTACTACTACCTCTTCGTCTCCGCGGGCAATTGCTGCAACGGTCAACGCAGCGCATATCGCATCTTGGCTGGCAGGTCCGACTCGTTGACGGGTCCGTTCCTCGATCGAAAAGGCCAGGACCTCAACGAAGGTGGCGGCACACTCGTCCTCGCAGGCAGCGAACAGTGGGGCGGGCCGGGCCACAACACAGTCGTGCCCGACGACGCCGGCGACGACTGGATGGTCTACCACGCCATCCCGCGCAGCTCGATCACACTGCCCAGCGGCGCACCCAACCGCAAGGGCATGATCGACAAGATCACCTGGGTCGACGGCTGGCCCGAGGTCGGCGACGGATCACCGACTTCCACCGCCCCCGAAGTTCCACTCTTCGACCTGCCGGTCCACGTCTCCTACGCCGAGAAAGGCGTCAAGGGTGACATTGCTTCCGGCGGTGACGAATTCGACGTCGTCGTCCGTATCGAAGCACCCGCCGACAAGGCGTACAGCGGCAATGTGTGGCTGCAGGCGTCGATGCCCGACTACTCGATGACCGATCCCCTCACCGACCCCATCGCCGTCGACTTGGAGCCCGGCGAAGTTATCGAGGAGACCTTCACCTACAAGGTGCCCGGCAACTCGTCGCAAGGCATCTACCGCCTGTTCGCCTGCGCAGGTCCGACGACCGACGAGATCGTCGAATATGCTGCGCACGTCCGGGTTAAGCCGGGCGGCGAGGAGACGGACTAGTTCACATCTTCGCGGACTTGGCCATCACGAACGAGTACAACCCGTAGACCGCGATGCCGAAGCCTGCGACAACAAGCAGGATCGTGCCGAATGCTTGCTCGCGCAACGTCTTCAAAGCACCGTCCATTCCGGTCGCCTTGCCCGGATCTTCGGTGAACAGCGCCGCGATGAACAGGACACCAATTCCGATCAGTGCCAACCCTTTTGCGGTGTAGCCGATCGTTCCGAGCGTCTCTTCGACTGTGCCTGGCGATTTCAGGTCCTTCATGAACTTCTTCGAAATGCCTTTGTAGCAGTGGTATCCGCCGACGCCGATGAACACACCCGCAACAACGACGATCGCCAACTTGCCGATGCCCGATTCCATCGCGCGAGCCGTCAGTCCGGCGTTCTGCTCCGAACTGGATTTTCCGGCACCCTTCGCGAAGGTGAATGCCGACCACGCGAACGCGAAGTAGAGGACTGCGAGCGAGAACGCCTTGACGCGGTCCATCACGCTGACTTCTTTGGATTCGGAGCGCTTCCCCACCGCGCCTTCGACGAGTCGCCAGACTGCCAAAGCGAGGAACGCGACCATCACAACCCACATGACGAGGGTGCCGCCGGTCTTCGATGTGAGTTCTCGGAATGCGCCCGACTGATCCGCGCTACCGCCCTTGCCCAACGCGATGCGGATGGCGATGTAGCCGATGAGCAGATGGAGGACGCCGCTGACGATGTGGCCACATCTGGCGAGGCGTTCGAACCATGGGTTCTGAACGATGTCGGATGCTTGGGCGTTCATGGTCGGCATGGCGGGTCCTCCGAAAATCGCGGCGCGTTATGCGCTCAACTGCAGCAGCCTCCGCCGCAGCAACCACCTGACGGCGGAGCCGATTGTGTACCCCGTTGGGCCGATGCCGAACCACCGACGCCGAAGGTCGTCAGCAGCTTGACGGTGTCGTTGTGGCCGACGGGACAGGGTGTGTCTGCCGAGGAGTCCGCCATCGATCGACTCACTTCGAACGTGTCTCCGCAGGTCCGGCACCGATAGTCATAGCGAGGCATTGGGTCAGGATAGTCCCGACGGCTAGATATCCAGCATTGCCCGCAGGCGCTCGACGCTCATGGTGCCCTGCCCGCCCTTCGGGAACGAATTCACCAGTCGGATCAGGTCGCCGCGACGCGTGGGGTCGGCGGCCGCTTCGCGTGGGGTTGCCCCGTCGAGGGCCGGAATCGAGGTGTCGAGCCATTTCACTTCGTAGTCACGGACGAAGTCGTCCAGGATCGGAGTCAGCTCGGGATCCATGGGCTCGGACGGCACGGGCGACTCCAATAGTTCGGCAAGCCTGTCGGCAGCCGATATTCGTTGCTGCTCGATCAGGTCGCCGCACCCTTTGAATGTGCCGACGGTCTTCAGCAATTCGTCGAATCGACGCTCGTTCATCGCGTCCAGAACGAGTTCGCCCTCGACGATTCGAATGGTTCCATGCACGGATTCGCCGACGAGCCAACGCCAGTGGTCGTCGGTCGAGGGTCCGTAGCGGTTGTCGAGTGAACGTCGCAAGGTCGCAGCGTCGTCGATGGCGAAGGACGCTTCGCATGCGATCATCGTCTCGCCGTCCGACGTCACGAGGCTTGGCGGCGCATAGCGTGCGGTGAGGAAATGGACGAGGTCTTCGGCGTCGAGGAAGTCGGAATCGAGCAGTTCCAGCAGCGCCTCGCGTTGACTGAGCGCGATGGGCTCGATTCCGCCGAATATTTGGTTCACCGATCCGGCGGGAACCACTCGGGCGCAGATGAATTCGCCGACTTTCAGTTGCTTGCTTGCTACGCGCTCAGTGACATCGTTTCGGTCGCCGGTTCTGACGTCGCGGAGGGTGAAGCCCTCCCCCGGCCGGACCGACTCGACCTCGTGCAGCGACCGTTCGACGAGTTGCCACTGCTGGGCCAGGAGTAGTTCGTCTGCCGGTAGGAGTTCACCGCGCCGTTCGATGAAGTCGGCGAATCCGCCTTCCTCGAAGAGGACTACGTCGACGACCAACCCGTCTGCCAACGCCCGCCCGATCGGATCTGGATGGTCCGGCCAATACTCGGCACGTTCGTCGGCCAGATCTTGGATGACCGCTCCCCACGTGTCCGAGTCATCCACGAACGATCCAGCTTTGTTGTAGAGCCATTTCGCGCGATCGTCGAGCGAGGTCTCGACTTTGTTGAGGTGGCACTGTTTGTATTTGCGGCCAGATCCGCACCAGCACGGCGCATTTCGACTCAATCCGGAACGCGCAACCGGCAGGAAGTTCTGCAGCATCGAGTATTGGGACGAGGCGGATCCGTCGCCTAGACGGTTCAGGAAAGAGATCGCACGAGGCGCGTCGCCGCGAACGGATGCGAGATTTGCCAGATCCTGCAACGCGGGCTCGTATCGCCTATTCCACGACAATGCATCTTCGTAGTATCGCTCTGCATCGGCGATTCGGCCATCGAGGTCAGCGGCTCTTCCCGCCAGCCATCTGGCCGATGCGGCTAACTTCTTCCCACCGCGACGGATCAGCGCCTCCGCCCCCGCCGAGAAGTCCCCGCGAAGGTGACCCATTTTGGCTTCACTCAGCCGTCGTGCAACCTCGGCGACATACGGATCATGAAGGGGCGCAAACACAACTGGATCAATCGCGAGGTCGTCGTCCGACGGCATTTCGTCAGCGCCAAAGGCGTTCACGAGGCTGCTGAACGCTGCCACTGCGCTCGCTTCGGACGGTTCCAGCTCGTAGGTCGATTCGATGAACTCGTTGAAATGTTGGACTCTCGCGGCCTTGAAGTCGAACCCGGCTACGGCGATCTTTTCGTTTTCGATCGTGTAGCCGGCGGCGGCGATCAACTCGCTGAGCGGTGCCGTTGGCTCGTCGAACAGCGTCACGTCGTCCGACATCAACTGCCAGATGACATGTTCGATCTGCTTCGATCGATCGTCTCCCAGCAATGCGACGAGTGCGGGACGCAAATCAGGGATCGGCAGCTTCTTCGTGCCGACACGCTCGAAATACAAGTCGCCGCCGCGGGCGATGACGGCGACAACATCACCGTCGACGAAACGGCCGATATCGGTCGGATTGATCAGGAGACCGAGGTCAAACTGTCGATCGGATTCGGCAAGGCCTCGCTCGTCGAGAATCTCATCGTCGTAGGCCGGAATCACTAGCGACGGTAGCTCCTCGCCATCCGCAAGGTAGATGAGCGGATTCAAATCGCCATCGACGAAGATGATTCCGGCAGCGATCTCCGCGCCGCTCAGACGGTGTGTGAAGACCTTGCCCTCGAGGAAGGAATCGACGGCGATGTTGCGACCGTCGGCAAGCAGCCCAAGTATCGGATGGTCGATGTTTTCGGCAAGTTCGAGCATGTCTTCAGCCGAGCCCAGACGCTGAGCGACCATAAGCTTCGCCCACTCTTCTGACGTCAGCGGACCATGCTCACGCAGGATCAGCATCGCGGCTTCGGCTGTGGGATCTCCTGCATCGGTCACGGGTGTTGATTGTAGTGGCGGAGGCCGATGGGTCCCCTGCCGCTTTTGAGTATCAGTCCATGCGATACCCGCGCACGATTGCCTACGCTTGCAACGCAACTCTGGCTTCCCATTGAATGAGGCTTACGCATTCGATGAGCTGTTGACCGGCGCCGATTCGCTTGGCTTGGCTCAGATCGTCTTATTAGCGAGATACCTGCCAGCGCCGTGACGTTGGGTAGGCAACCCAATGACGCCGAGCCGGTCGTTTGCCCACTGCTCTCGACAAGCGCCGATTCTCGCACTTCTGGCCAACCCACGAGCAGCAGCAGGTGGCGAGTCACTTCATCTGCGACCGGTTCGAATCTGGTCAGAGGGGAACGGAACCGACGTCAGGGTACTGGAGGCGCTGAAGAAGACGCAGACAAAGAAGCGGTTTGGCGACGTTCCTCGACCTTGTTCGTCAAAGCACCTCTCTCTGACTAGTTGGCGGCGACGTTGAAGCATCTACGGGATCGGGCGGCACCTTGACCAATCGATTGCCATGCGGACGGAGTCGCAATCCTTGATAATTTGTCTGGCACCCTACTCCGCACTGTCGATGCGCGGTGAAGCCTGGCTCGACATCTGCATCGCCTTAGTTCCCGAGCCTTGAGACCTCCGACCGGACCCTGTCGATTTGACCTATAAACACCGCCAATTGGCAAGCAAGACGGCCACAGACGCTTCTGCCACAGACCTAACGCCCACTGACAATCAAGTGGGTTAGTTTCGGCTTCACGAGCAAATTGCGTGCCCGTAGTATGCGTACTTAAAGGCGACGCACAGGTTCAAACAGCTTCGCCTCGGACTTCGAAATTCAAGGCGGGGGCTTACAATGCCAGAAATCAGTCTGGCCGACATGGTAGCTGCTTATCGAAGCGCAAAGGTGGACCTCTACTACGCGTCTGAGTCTCGGCTGGTGGACATTGTAGAGTACGAAGAGGACCTCGTCAGTCGCCTTGAAAACCTCTTGGAACGGATCAACGGCAAAGACGAGGCGTGGGTCTTCGATGCTGACTTCGTCGGCACCTATACCTTCGCGCCAAAAACTGTAACTTTGCAGCCATCCGCTTCAAGTGATGCCTTTTTCTGGTCAGACTCCGGCAGTGCCTGGCAGGCAGCGGCGATGGCGGAGCAGCGACCGCAGGCTGAGTTCAGGGTCATGTCCTTGTGCGGCATCGACATGCATGTTCTTTCCACGCTTTGGATGCAGACTAGTGGTGGAAAAATGGAAGCGGCACTCGGACACGAAGCTATGGGAAGCAGGCTGCGACGCACGCCCTCGGGACGCCTTAACACTCACTCTCCCGGCAGCTTTCAGCAGTATTACAGCCCGTACGCTCGTTGGCGAGACCGTGGACTGAAGGCAATGACGGAGACGTTGAACAGTGGGATCTCCGTCGTCGCGCTGACTGCGGATATATCATCCTTCTACCATAAACTGAACCCGGAATTTCTTCTAAATGTTGCCTTCTTGCGAGATGTGCTGGGAGTAAATCTCACTCGGCAAGAGCGCAAAATAAATCGCCTCTTTGTAAACGCTCTCGACGCGTGGATGACGTTCGCCGCAAACGAAGGCGGCTGGCCCGCGCGCGGCCTTCCCGTCGGCCTGCCCGCATCGGCAGTCGTGGCTAATCTGGCACTCGTCGAGTTGGACCGATTGGCTATGGAGGAGTTCAAACCAATCTACTACGGCCGCTATGTCGATGACGTGATAATCGTCCTTCGAGCGGGATCATCGTTTTCAAGCCAACGAGAAGTATGGAAGTGGCTAATTCAGCGCTCTCGCGGGCTTATATCCGAGATCGTCCCTAATGGTATTAATTCCAGCGATGTATCGATTCGCTTTGCACCGAGCTACTTAGATTCGTCTGAGGTAATATTTGCAAACAACAAAAATAAGACATTTCACTTGTCGGGGGCGTCAGGTCTAGCACTAGTCGGGTCAATCCAGAAAACGATCGACGAACGCGCAAGTGAATGGCGTTCGTTCACACCCGTTCGTGCCGATCCTGCGGATGTTGGCACTGATCTCGCCGTAGCCACCCGTTCCGATGGCGAGGATGCAGCCACCTTGCGTGACGCCGACCAAGTTTCGACACGCAGGTCTGCATTCGCGATCAGATTGCGCGATTTCGAAGCTTACGAACGTGACCTCGACCTAGAATCGTGGATAGATCAGCGCACAGCATTCTTCAACGCTATCTGCGCCAACGTGCTCGTTCTACCGAAGTTCTTCGAACTAGCATCCTATCTACCCCGCGTCCTCGGGCTTGCCGCGGCATGCGGCGACTTTGTTGCACTGACTAAACTCCTAAGTTCTTTAGCTCGCGTTTACGACGACGTGCTCTTAGACTGCGAGTTGACGGTCAAGGCATACGCGGAAGATGGTGCAGCCGAGGACGACGTGGCCGCACGGTGGGCCGCGCAGCTTGTTCGACAATCGGTCGAAAGCATTGCAAGCGCACTCACGCGCGTGAATGCCAGAGAATTAGCCGGCGCAATGGACCCGCTAATGTCAGTCGCGAAGGCAGCAAGCGTTTCCCTGCCAGGAGTACGCGAGATTCACAGGCTGCACGCTCGTCTGTTTGCACGGGACATGGCATACGTACCGTACCGGTTCGCATTGTTGAATCGTGAGATCGCGCCCCAACGAGGCCTTCCCAACTCGCGCGTACGTGAGGCTCGGGTCCCCTGGGATCTGCCGCTCGACAACGAGGTTCGCGATGGCCTGAACCAGTTGGCGGATTCGCTGCGCGTCGCCCAAGTGGATACGGTTGTGGGGCTAGGCACCGACCTGGCTGGCAGTGAGGTTGCAGGTCTTGTTTTCGCGACGCGCCCACCAAATGTTTGGGAGCTCTTCCTAGCGCTCAGAAGCCCGGGTGGCCAGGAGTTCGGCTTCGCATCAGCTCAAATTGTTCATAGAATACTCGCTGCTGTACGCGGCTATTCTTCGAGACAGGAGTTGCCACATGTAACCCTCTCTGAAAATGGACATCCGACGATCTCCGTCGTTGGTGCGGCGCACGGCGGAAAAGTTCGATTTGCACTTGCAATGGTTGAAACGTCGATGTCCTCTTTGACTGGTGCCGCACTTGGAACCCCGGACTTGAACCGATCGAGATATGAGTCATTCAAGCGGATCTTCAACGAAGCAGTGGCGCGTCCACGTCGCGCTGATTATCTCGTCCTTCCGGAGCTGGCTTTGCCGTCGAAATGGTTCGTTCCGTTCGCGATCAAGCTGCAGCGCGACGGTGTAAGTTTGATTGCTGGGATCGAGTATCTCACCGCGGGCCGACGGACTGTCCACAACGAAGTTTGGGCCGCGCTCCGGTCAGCTGGTCGTCATGGGGTCGGATATGTAGTCTATCCCCAGGATAAGCAAAGGCCCGCTCCTGCCGAAGAGCAATGGCTCTATAACCTTGGGCGTTTGCGGCTCGTACCCAAAGTAAGGTGGCGGCACCCCGTACCTCCGGTCATCGCCCACGGCGACTTTCGGTTTGCGATGCTTATTTGTAGCGAATTAACAAACATCGAGTACCGAGCTGCGCTCCGTGGCCGTGTCGATGCGCTTGTTGTTCCGGAGTGGAACAAGGACCTGCACACATTCCAAGCGCTCGTCGAATCTGCGGCACTAGCCCAGATCTTTCTCCGGGCTGACGTGCCGGCTTGATCTGTTTCGGATTGGGT